>NZ_JBHWBS010000071.1:37342-40054 GCF_042735655.1 Streptomyces sp. NPDC059567
CCGACCCCCCCCAAAGTGATCTTTTCTGTCTTCACACCCGGCGCGGGGGGGGGCGGGGGGCGGGGGGGCCCCCCCCCGCCGCGGTGGTCCTCGCCGGTGTCGGCGTCCTCACGGTGCCGACGGCCTCGGCAGCCCCGCTGGGGACGGCGAAGGTCGACCCGGGCCAGGGCACCGACGAGACCAGCATCGACCTGACCACCTCGGCCGCCTGCCCGGCGCCCGCCACCAACGTCCTCGTGAAGGTGACCGGCAAGGGCTTCCCCGCCGAGGGCAAGAACGTCGTCGGCAACTCGCCGCTCACCACCTACCCGCAGGACCCGAACGGCGCCGGCTTCATCGTGCCGCTCACCATGACCATGCGGGACTACGCCAACGAGGCCGGGTTCAGCACCCTGGAGGGTCGCTACGACCTGACCATCGTGTGCCGGAAGGCCTTCGGATCCGAGACCTTCGGCGAGTTCACCGGGTCCCTCTGGTTCACCTCCAACACCGTCTACCAGGACACGGACCCGGGCGGCACGAACCCCACGGGCACCCCGTCGGGGACGCCTTCCGGTACTCCGTCGGGCACCCCCTCCGGCACCCCGTCCACCACGGCGACCCCCACCCCGACCGACTCGGCCTCGCCCTCGCCGAGCACGACCGCCACCGGCGGTGACACGGTCGGCGTCTCCACCAGCATCCCGCCGAACGCGTCCCCCTCGACCACCGATCCGGCCTCCTCGGGCGGTTCGTCCACCGCCGGCGGTTCCGGTTCCGGCTCGGGCGGCGGCAACGGCGGTGGCGGTCTCGCCGACACCGGCTCCGACCCCGTCCTCCTCGGTCTGCTCAGCGCCGCCCTGGTGGTCACCGGCGCCCTCGCCGTCCGGTGGGCCCGCCGGCGCGGACTGATCACCTTCGGCAACAACTGACGTACGGAGCACACGCGATGACAGCCACCTCCACCCCGGTGGACGTGCGTCCCGCCCCCGCCGGGCCGGGGAGGCCAAGTGCCTCCCCGGCCCCGGCACCGGCCGGGCCCGCACCCCGCACCAGCCCGCTGTGGGCCGTCGGCGGGGCCCTGGCCATCCTCGGCGCGCTGCTTCTCGGCTTCGTCGCCGAGGTCGGCCCGCTCGGCCACGTCCGCCACGAGCGGGACCGCCGCGTCGGCTACGCCGAGGTCCGCGGCTCGCTGGCCAACGCCACCACCCCGATCGGCGCCACCACCGAACCGGGCACGCCCATGGCTCTCCTGACGATCCCCCAGCTGGGTCTCAAGGAGGTCGTACGGGAGGGCACGACCGCGGAGGTGCTGGCCTCGGGCCCTGGTCACCGGCGCGACACCGTGCTCCCCGGCCAGGCGGGCAACAGCATCCTGATGGGCCGCCGGGCGGGGTACGGGGGCCCGTTCGCGCATCTCGTGGAGCTCCTGCCCGGGGAGAGCTTCAAGGTCACGACCGGTCAGGGCGAGCACACCTACCGGGTGCTGGGCGTCCGGCGCGCCGGCGACCCGCAGCCGCCCGCCCTCCGGCCCGGGACGGGCCGGCTCACGCTGATGACCGCGACCGGCTCGCCTTTCCGGCCGACCGGAGTCCTCCAGGTCGACGCGGACCTGATCTCCACACCGCAGCCGGGCGCCGTCCCCGCCTTCCGCTTCGGCCGGGTCCCCGCCGACGAACTCCCGCTCGCGGGGCAGCCCTCGTCCTGGATCCCGCTGGTCCTGTGGTCGCAGGCGCTGCTGCTCGCCGCCGCCGGTCTCGTCTGGGCCCGGTCCCGGGTGCCCCGCGCGCACGTCTGGCTCGTCGGCTTCCCGGTCCTGGTCGCGCTGGCCCTCGCGGCCGGCGACCAGGCGGCCCTCCTCCTCCCCAACCTCCTGTAAGGACAGTCGTGGCCTCCCACCTGGACGCACGTTCCATCTCCGCCTGGTTCGGGACCCGCAAGGTCCTCAACCGCGTCTCCCTGACCATGCCGGCCGGCATGGTCACCGCGCTCATCGGCCCCTCGGGCTGCGGAAAGTCGACGTTCCTGCGCATCCTGAACCGGATGCACGAGCTGATCCCGGGCGCCGAACTCGCCGGCGAGGTGCTCCTGGACGGCGACGACATCTATGCGCGCGGGCGCCGGCTCACCGAGGCCCGCCACCGCATCGGCATGGTCTTCCAGAAGCCGAACCCCTTCCCGGCGATGTCGGTGTACGACAACGTCACGGCGGGTCTGAAGCTCACCGGGACCCGCGTCGCGGCGAGCGACCGGGACGCGCTGGTGGAGGAGTGCCTGACCCGGGCGGGCCTGTGGAAGGAGGTCCGCGACCGGCTGCGCCAGCCGGGCGGCGCGCTCTCCGGTGGTCAGCAGCAGCGCCTGTGCATCGCCCGCTCGCTGGCGGTCCAGCCGCGCATCCTGCTGATGGACGAGCCGTGCTCGGCGCTCGACCCCACCTCCACGCGGCGCATCGAGGAGACGATCCGGGAGCTCGCGGACGAGGTCACCGTCGTGATCGTGACCCACAACATGCAGCAGGCGGCCCGCGTCTCCGACCAGTGCGCCTTCTTCCTCGCCGGGCAGGCCACCCCCGGCATGATCGTCGAGCACGGCCCCACCGAGGCCATGTTCGGCAGCCCCCGCGACCAGCGCACGGCGGACTATGTGGAGGGCCGCTTCGGCTGACGGGAGCGCTCGGAACGCGGCACCGGTGGGGGGCGGGGGGGGGGGGCGGGGCCGCCCGGGGCGCCCCGC
>NZ_JBHWBS010000072.1:0-16572 GCF_042735655.1 Streptomyces sp. NPDC059567
TCCCGGGCCAGGCCGCCGCGGGGGGGGGGGGGGGGGGCGCGCCCCCCCCCCCCCCCGCCGCCCCCCCCAAAAACCCCCCCCCCCCGCGCCGCCCGCGCCCGCCGGGGCGGCGGCCCGCCCGCCCCCCCCGCTACCGCGGAACCGGTGGCGTCAGTGGCCGTCGGCCTCGACGTTCCCGTTGCCGGACAGGACCTCGCCCAGGATGTGCGAGAGGGCGTCGTCGCCCTTCTGCTGCACGGAGTTCTGGGTGCAGGTCTGGTTGCTCTGCGGGTTGCCGAGCACGTCCTGGACCAGGATCGGGACGGCGCCGACGCCCGAGACCTGCGCGTTCACCTTCTGGATGTCGAAGCAGTGCAGGATGCCACCGTTGACGAGACCGAAGTTCGGGCTGAAGTAGCCGTCGGTCGAGGTGCTGCCGATCGACTGCTTCGACGTGTTGCCGATGATGTTGGCGCTGGCGCCGTCGTCGCCGGCCGCCATCGCGGTCGTCGCGGACATACCGGCGACCGAAACCGCAACTGCCGCCGTAGCAAGAACCTTCTTGATCACGAGTCTTCCTTCTTGAGCTCGAGGGCCCTGGATTGCTCCGTTAGCCGAAGCACGCTGATCAACTGGGCGCGAGAGGATTGGTTCCGGGTCGTCACTCGGACGCGCTATTCGGCAGATGAACGCCATCGGACGCCGGGTCGGGGGGCATGCGTTCGGGAGGCCGATCGCCCCGCTCCCTCGCGCCGACGCGCGTCACGCAGGACACTTGTCGCCGGAACCGGAAGCTCTCGGAGGGGGACGCACATGCGGGACAGCCACCGGGCCGATGCCGAGCGGCTGTTGGCACGCGCCGTGGAGGAGGAGGTGCGGCGCTCCGGAGGCCGCTCCGACTCCACGGCGCTGCTGGCGCGCGGCCGGGCCGCGCTGGACACCATGGCGGCGAGTGCGGGCGAGGAGTACGCGACGTATCTGCATGCGCTGGAGGAGGCGGAGGCCGGGCGGCAGTCCCTGGCGGATCGGTTCAGCAGACAGGCGGTGGGAACTCCCGTGCTGGTCACGGCCGTTGCCGCCGCGGCGGCCTTCGGCGCGGACCTGGCGCTCGGCACGGCGGCCGGGACGGCGCTCGGCGCCGGAGCCGTGGTCGCGGTGGCGGGCGCGGCGGCGACCGTCCTGAAGGTGACGGCCGCGCACTGGCCCGCCGCGCACCGCCGGGCGGGCGCGCTGGGTCAGCCGGGCGGGCCCGAGCAGCTGCGCCTGCAGTGGCTGACGGCGCTGGAGGTGCGGGGCGTGCGCCCTTTCCTCGACCAGCAGCGCGTGCTGACCGCGAGCACCCAGAAGCCGTCGCAGAAGGTCGTGACGCAGTTGCGCGGCGCGGACCGCAGCGCGGCGGCCCGCCGGCGGACGGTCCTGGAGCAGTCGTTCGGCCATCTGCCGGACCCTGGCGGGCCGTTCGCGGGGCGGCGCGCGGAGCTGGCCCAGATCACCCAGTGGGTGCAGGCGGGCCGGGCGTCGACGCAGACCCGGCCGACGGTCGTGATGCTGTACGGGGAGCAGGGCTCGGGCCGTACGACGCTGGCCGTACGGGCCGCGCATGCGCTGCGGGACCAGTTCCGCGGTGCGTGCGTGGTGGACCTGCGGGGCGGCGGGACGCGCGGCGAGAAACCGCTGTCGACCCGGGAGGCGTTGCTGCATCTGCTGAACCGGCTGGGTGCGCCGCGCGAGCAGCTGCTGTTCCGCGAGCGGTCCTCGGCGGAGCAACAGGTGCGCAGGCTCGCGGAGCTGTACCACCAGCATCTGACCGGGCTGCCGGTGACGGTGATCCTGGACGACGCGGTGGAGGCGGAGCAGGTCCGCACGCTGCTGCCGGAGCGCTCGGACAGCCTGGTCCTGGTCACCTGCCGGGAGCCGCTGGACCTCGCTCCTGACGTGCCGGCGGCGGTGCACCGGCTGCCGGTGGCCGCGCTGGACGCGGCGGGCGCGGAGGAGCTGCTGCGGGAGGCGGCCGAGGCGCCGGACCCCGGTCCGTACGACTCCGAGGCCTTCGACCGGATCCGGGAGCTGTGCGGCGGCCTGCCGCTGGCGCTGCGGGTGGCCGGTTCCTCGCTGGGCGGCCGCTCGATGAGCGATCTGGCGCGTCTGCTGGCCCGCCCCGACTGGGGACCCGTCGCCGTCGAACGGGCGCTTTCCGTACGGTACTTCACCGATCTCGACGAGGACGGCAGGCGGCTGCTGCGCCGGCTCGCGCTCGCCGGGCGGGCCTCGCTGGGTGCGGCGGCGGCCGGTGCGCTGCTCGGCGGCAGCGGTCAGGAGGGGGCCCGACTGCTGCGGGAGCTGGCCGACGCGGGGCTCCTGGACCATGTCCGGGGAGAGCGCTACCGGCTGCACGACTCCGTGCGCGGCTTCGCGTACGCCCGGCTCCAGGACGAGGAGGACGCCGCGGAGATCGCGGCGGCGCAGGAGCGGCTGATCCAGAACTACGCCGAGCTCGCGGACGCGGTGATCCGGATGGTCGACGGCAAGATGTCGACCCGTGCGGACCGCTTCGGCGGGCACGGCTTCGGCTCGCTGGACGCGGCCCTGCGCTGGCTGGACGACGAGTCGAGCTTCATCACGGCGGCGCTGCGGCATGCCGAGGGCGTCGACCAGCAGACCGTACTGAATCTGCTCGGCGCGCTCTGCGACTACTGCCTGCTGCGCGGTGACCTCTACCGGCTCGGCGAGATCAACGAGCTGACCGACGCGGTCGGTCAGGGGCTGCTGTCCCGGTCGGTGCAGTGGCGGACCGGTATCGCGGCCCGGCAGCTCGGCGAGCTCGACAAGGCGCGCACCACGCTGACCTCGGTGGTCTCGCTCTACCAGGAGGCGCACCAGGACGCGGGGGCCGCGCTCGCGCTCTGCTCGCTCGGGATCACCCTGCACCACCAGGGCAATCTGACGGAGGCGTCGGCGAAGCTGCGGGAGGCGCTGGTGCTCCAGGAGCCGGAGTCGCTGGCCGCCGACCGGGGCTGGACCCTGCACGCCCTGGCGGCCGTCGAGCGGGACCGGGCGAACCTGGCCGAGGCGCTGGCCCTGCTGCACACGGCCCTGGAGCTGCACCGGGAGAACGAGTCCCTGCACGGCGAGGCATGGGCGCACTTCCAGCTGGGCCAGGTGTGTCTGCGGATGGGCGACGTGGAGCGGGCCGACGCCGAGCTGCGCGCGGCCCTCGACCAGTACGGCCGTACCCGCGACGGGCGCGGCGAGGCGTGGGCGCTGACGCAGCTGGCCCGCGCCCGGCTCGTCGAGGGCGAGATCGCGCCGGCGGTCGACGGCCTGCGGCAGGCGCTCTCCCGCCATCGCGACCAGGAGGACGCGCGCGGCGAGGCATGGACGCTGTACTACCTGGGGCACGCGCTGGAGGAGCGCGGCGACCTGGATCAGGCGGTGCGGGAGCTGGAGCGGGCGCGCACGATGTTCTCCCGGATGCGGGACGTGTACGGGCTCGCCTGCGCCCGGCACCACTCGGGCCGGGTCACCCGCGACCAGCGCGCGGCCCAGACCGGCAACCTGCGCAACTCCGGCTTCGCCCGGCAGCTGCTGGTCGACGCCCGGGCGGACTTCCACCGCATCGGGGTCGCCCACGGCGAGGCCTGGACCTGCCTGGAGCTGGCGATCGTCGACGCCGGGAACGGGAAGGTCGCGCAGGCCCTGGAGCTGTGCGGGGAGGCCACCGAGCTCTTCCTGTCGTACGACGACCGGAGGGGCGCCGACTGGGCCCGCTTCCTGCGCTGCACGCTGCTCCCGTACGGCTCGCCGGGCGGCGCGGAGGTGGGCACGGTCGTCGCCCAGGAGGAGCTGGCGCGGCTGGTCGAGGACCGGCACCCGACGCGGGACGGGAAGGTCGAGGACTGCGCGGAGGCGTACGCCGTGGTCCTGGAGCGGGGCGTCCAGCTCGACGCGGGCTGGCAGGCCTGGGACCTGGGCATGGTGCCGAACCGGCACGCGCGGGAGGTGATGGGCGTCCCGGTGGAGGTGGCGTGAGGCCGGGGACGGCGTGAGGCGGGGCGGCGAACGGGCCTGGGCCCGGGGACACCGCGGTGGGGGGGCGCCCCCCCCGGCCGGCCCCCCCCCCCCGAGGACGTCGTCCGCAGGCTGGCCGACACACTCGACGCGAACCCCGGAGGCGGTGACGTGCTCGACGCCATACGCCGCCGGCTGACCGAGCTGTCCCACGGTCCGGCCATGGGAGCGCCGGCGCTGCTCGTCGCCGACGCTCTCGACGAGGCCAGGGATCCCTTCCCCATCGCGGCCCTGTTACGGGACCTCGCGACCGATGGGGTACGGCTGCTCATCGGCACCCGGCCCTCGCCGCTCGCCGGCGTCGCGGGCGGGGGCCGACCGGCCGACGGCGGTGGCCACGTCGACCTGCTCGAGGCCCTCGGTTCGGCGACCGGACACGCCCGCGTGCTGACCCTCGCCCCGGACCCGTCGGCCGCCCGCGACTACGCCGAACGCAACGTACGCGGGATCCTGCGCGAGCATCCCGCGGGTGACGACGCGTGGCACGAGGCCGTGGCAGGCACCGTGGCGGACGCCGTGGAAGCCCATGTGCGCACCGGTTCCTGGCAGTTCCTCCAGGCCGCCCTGGTGGTCCAGGAGATCGGGCAGCGGCCCGGGGTGCTCTCCCCCGGACCCGACGGCCGGACCGCGCTCGGCCAGATGCTGGAGCGCGACCAGAGCGGGATCTTCGGGGCCGCCGTCCAGCGGATCACGACGGGACTTCCCACGGCCGAGCCGCTGCTGCGGGCGCTCGCCTACGCGCACGGCCGCGGGCTGCCCCTCGCGGACGGCATCTGGGCGCGCGCCGCCGCGGGCATCGCCGGAGCCGACGCTCCTTTCGACGACGATCAGGTGGGGCTGTTCCTGAACCGGGCCGCGGCCTATGTCCTCGTCGACGGAGAGGACCGGCGCAGCGTGTTCCGGCTGGCGCACCGCACTCATACCGAGCAACTGCTCGGGGACGGCACGCCCGACCGCAGGTACGAGATGCTCCTGGCCCTGCTGGATCTCGCGGCCGCGCAGGCCGGGGCCGGTCAGCCGCTCAGCCCGCATCTGGCCACCCGGCTCGCCGAGTACGCGGCCGACTGCGGAGCGCCCGGCTGGTCGGCGCTCGCCGAGCGACCCGCCGTCGTCGACCGGCTGCCTCCGGCCTCGTTGAGCGCTCTGGCGCTCACCCCCGGGCCGGGAACGGGTACCGCGCCCACCGATCTGCCCATCGAAGTCCTGGGCACCGTCGCGTCGGCGCACCTGATCAAGGAGTCCGAGCCGGACGACCGACCGGGGCTGCGCCAGCTCGGTGGGCTCCGCGCGGCCGGCCGGACGCATGACGCGGGCCCCGGTGCCGCCTGGGAGGTCGCCTGGGGACGGGTGCGCCGTGTGCCCCTGCATCTGCGACTGGGCGGCGCCGACACCGTGGTGACCACGCTCGTCACCCGCCCCGAATCCGCGTGGCTGGTTACCGGCTCCCTCGACGGGTCCGTGATGGCGTGGGAGCCGTGGCGGGAGCATCACCCCACGCTGCTGCTGAGCGGGTGCGAGAGCCCGGTCACCGCGCTCGCCGCCCTCGGCTCGACCGCGCCCCCCACGGGCAACGCCGATACCGGCGGCGGGGACGGCGACGGGAGGGGCGGCGCACGCGGGCCGGGCCTGCTGGCCGTCGCCCATGACGACCGCACGCTTCAGCTCTGGGACACCGACGCCGACCTCGGCACCGGCATCGCCGCCGAACGTCCGGAGCCGCACACCACATCGACCGTCGAGGTGGTGCGGGTGATGGCGGCCGTCCCCGACGGCACCCGACGCTTCGTCGTCGCGGGCGAGGCGGGCTATCTCGCACTCCTCGGCCCGGACGGGACACTGTCGCAGCCCGGCGAGGCGATCTCCGCCGGCGATGTGGTGGGGCTCGTGACCCTCCCGGGCCCGCAGGACGCGCCGCTCGTCGTGGTGGCCTACCGGTCCGGACTCCTCGGGCTGTGGGAGGTCGGCGGCGCGGTCCCCGCACCGGTCCACCGCACGAGCTCGCGAACGGCGTTGGCCGGACTCGTCTGTGTCTCGGGCCCCACGGGTGCGGACCGGCTGATCACGGTCACGGACGACGGCCGCCTCGCGCAGTGGCGTGTGAGCACCGGTGACGACGGTCCGGCGATCGTGGCCGATCCCGACGGGCCGCCGCCCGGGGTGCACAGCGCCGATCCCGTCCTGGCGGCCCTGCCGACGGCCGAGCACGGTGCGGTGCCGGTGGTCGGCGACAGGCAGGGCAGCGTACGGGTCGTCCGTCCGACCGCCGCGCCCGGCCGTCCCGCGTTCCTCGAGACCTCGACGGGAAGCAGGGCCATCACGGCGATCGGTGCCCTGCGCGGGCCTCAGGGCGGCAGCGTCCTGGTGACGGCGGCGCAGCGGGATTCCACTGTGCACTTCTGGGACCCCTCGGCGGCGGCCCCCGCCGGTGACGCGCCGACGGGCCGCGGGCCGTCGATCCGCGACCTGCGACCGCATGTGTCGGCGGACGGTACGGAGACGCTGGTGGTGACGGAGCGGAGCGCCGGGCGGACGACGGTACGGGTCCTGCGCGCGTCGGACGGAGCCGAGTTGAACGTCCCGGCTCCTGCCGGCGAAGCCGCGCCCGAGGATGCGCCCCTGCCCGAAGGGGCCTACGACCTGCACAGCCGTACCGTCGGCTGCGTCGCACTCGGCGCACCGGCCGCTCCCGCCCGCCCGGCCCGGCTGCGGGCGACCGCCGGACGAGAAGGGGCGGTCGTGGTGTGGCGCGAGGAACCGTCGTCCGGCTGGCGACCGGTGCGCCGGATACCGCTGGGGTCACCGTGCACCCGGCTCGCACCCCTTCCGTCGGGGCCGCTCGCGGTCGCCACCGACGACGGCCTCGTGGTGCTCAGGCTCAATCCCGCCGTGCGTGAGGGTGACGGCGGAGGAACGGAGGAGACGCATGGATGACGAGCTGGCGCCGGAGGACATCGAGGACCTGCTGGACGCTCTGTTCACGGGGAAACAGGCCCGGCACGGCCGGTACCGGCTGGTGGGCGGCTACCAGGAGCTGATCCGCGGGCGATTGATCCACTTCGTCCTGCGGAACCTGGACCACGCCACGGACGTGCGCGAGGTGGCGCTCTTCCTCAATGTCGACCAGGCGGGGGGCGACCTCTGGGACCACGAGGTGCGCAATCTGTTACGGCTGAAGATGCTCGGCCATCCGGCGCTGCCGGAGATCGTGGAGGGCCGGTTCGACCGGACCTTCCGTGTCGCGTTCATCATGACGCGCCAGGAGGGGCAGCCGCTCGCCAAGGACTGGCGGACCGTGGTGGACCTGTGGGCGAGGGCCTACCCGGTGGTGGCGTTCGAGCAGTTCAGCCTGTTGGTGGACGCGTTGAGCCAGCTGCACGGAACGCGGATCGTGCACCGGAACCTGACGTTGGCCGCCGTCCGGGTCAACCCCGTGCCGAACAACCCGGCCCGGACGACCCTTGCCCTGGCTCGGTTCGAACTGAGCGCCCTGCTGAACAACCTGCTGCAGTCGGTCCACGGCCCCAGCAGCAAGGCGACGTACGACGAGGCCGTGAAGGCGCTGTTCCTCGTTCCGCCGCCCGGTGTCACGAAGGCGCACCATCTGGCCTATCTCGCACCGGAGAACCACCCGTCGGTCTTCTGCGACGTCCGGCTGCGCCACCTGGATCACGGCAGCACCGACGTCTTCGGACTCGGTGTGCTCGGCTGGGAGCTCTTCGTCGGCCCCCTGACGGACCGGTTGCCCGACGAGTGCGCCGCCGTCGACCGTGCCGAGGGCGACGAACTGCCCGCGGCGCTGGCCCGGTTGCACGGGGCGATGCGCCGTGAACTCAATCTCTCCCTCAAGCTCCCCCGGCCGCTCCGCCAGGCGCTGCTCGAGATGCTCGACCCCTCGCCCACCGGGCGCAGTTCGTCCTTCGAGGCCTCGGCCAACCTGCAGCGCAACTGGTCCGGCATCTGCCTGGCCCTGGACCCGGCACCGACCGGCGCCAAACCGCGGCTGCTGGCCTTCATGCCCGATCAGTCCGTGGTGACGATCCACACGAGCCGCGGCTGGACCGACCACAGCCCCGACACCCCTCAAGGCTCCAAGGAGCTCCAGGCCTTCCTTGAGGAGGAGTTGCGCGAGGCCGAGCTCGTCCACTGCCACGGCGGCGCGGTCGGTTTCGTCGACGGCGACGCCCGCTCGCTCCGCGAGGCCCAGTGGGCACTGATCGGGCAACAGGCCGTATGGTTCTGCGCGTTCCTGTACGAGTACGACGCGATGGGCCGTCGCACGGTGACCCGCACCGACACCCTGGTCATCAAGTACCTCGTGGACAGACGCTTCGCGTCCGACATCCTGTCGATCAGGCCGAAACGACGGATCGGCAAGGTGGACCTGGTGCCGTTCCGGCTGGGGCAGCCACTGGAGGACGAGCAGGAGGGCCGCCCTTCCTGGGAGGACCTCACCGACGCGGTCCAGAACACGGAGCAGGGCGCGCAGGGCGCCGACGTCCAGGAGATGCTGCGCGCCGTCTCCTTCATGCTGGACTACCAGACCGTGGCGCTGCGAGCCCGCCAGTACCCCTACACGCTCACCGAGACGGGAGACGGCCGTCACGTACTGACCCACGACAGGGGCAGGGAGCTCAAGTGGCTGCACGATGACGAGCTGCTCACCGCCTACTGCTCCGATCCCAGACACAGGCCGGCGCTCGGCGACTTCGCCCGGGGTCTTCTCGCCGAGTCCGGCAAGCCCATGGTCGCCGTGGTGCACGACCGGCACAGTCCGTACTTCGGCAGCGGCTCCGTCGCGTTCCGGCTGAGGGGGCGCCTGGACTCGGAGGCGATCGTCGTCGACGCCGCACCCGGGAAGGAGCTGCCGAGCAAGGGATGGCTCCGGCCCAATGACGACTTCGGCACGGAGGTCCAACTCCGCCGGGAGGCACGGGGACTCGCGTCGCTGCGTCAGAAGAGCGGCCTGGCACGCGTCCTGCACACGCCCCAGTCGATCGAGCTGCACGGCCGGCGGGACATCACGCTGGACATTCCGGCGCCGCCCGGTGAGAAGCCTCTGCGGGGCAAGTCGGCCCAGATCATCGCCGACATGCTGCGACTGCATCCGTTCTACGCCCTCCAGGGACCTCCCGGCACGGGCAAGAGCACCGTGGTCTCCCACGCGTTGCGCGACTTCCTCAGGACGGAGCACGGCGCGCGCGTGCTGGTGAGCGCGCAGTCGAACGACGCGTTGAACCAGCTGGCGGGGAAGTGCCTGGAGCTGCTCAGGCCGGCGATCGACAGCCAGCAGGTGCTGATGCTCCGCGAGCAGTCGCGAACGAAGGACGCCGCCGAGCTGCCGGAGGAGTTGCGCCCCTTCACCGCGGAGGCGATCGCCGGGGATCTGGTCAAGCGGATCCGCAAGCGGGTCGCGGACGGCCACATCGGAGCCCGCAACGCGTCGGAGGAGAAGCTGATGCTGCGGTGGTCCGATGTCGCCGAGGCGAACATGGTCGAGTTGACCGAGCGCATCCGGGCCAGCGCCGATGTCGTGCTGGCGACCTGCTCGATCGCGGGCACGCTCACCGACGAGGTGCGCGATCCGTCGGACGTGTTCGACTGGGTGATCATCGAGGAGGCGGCCAAGGCCTGGCCGACGGAGATCATCATGCCGCTGGTCCTGGGCGTGCGCTGGACCCTGGTGGGCGACCACCTGCAGCTCGGGCCGCACCGCGCCCAGGACGTCAAGACGTTCCTGGACAGCCTGGGCTCGCACCAGGACGAGCGGATCAAGCTCCATCACGCGGCACGTGAGAGCTATCTGAGGTTCGTCCAGATGTTCGGCAGGTTCTTCGAGGGCCGGGACTCGACGATCCGCGCCGAGGCCAAGAGCCCGATGGACACCCTCGTCACCCAGTTCCGTATGCACCCCACCATCTCCCAGCCCTTCGCCCGGGCCTTCTATCCCGACAGCGGCGGCGGCACGTTCCTCAAACCCGATCCGCAGATCGACGAGTTCCACACCGCCTCCAAGCCGGACTATGTGAAGGGCGCCCCCCTGATCTGGCTGGACACCTCCCAGCACACGAGCTGCGAAGACCGGGGGTACTGGTGGAACCCGGGAGAGGTGGAGCTGGTGGAGGACCTGGCTCGTGTGCTGGGACTCGACACCCAGACCGACCCGAAGAAGCTGGCCGTGCTGACCCCGTACCGCAAGCAGGTGGACGAGCTGAAGCGCGGGTTCCTGAACGGGCGGGTGCACACCGTCCACTCCTTCCAGGGCGGGCAGGCGAAGACGGTGATCGTCTCCCTGGTCCGCAGCTCGGAACGGGGTACGGAGACGCGGCAGAACGTGGGCCACACCGCCCAGACCGACGTGATCAACGTGATGCTCTCCCGGGCGCAGCAGCTTCTCGTGGTGGTCGGGAACCTGCCTCATTTCGAGCGCCATGGCGGAAGCGCCTGGCAGTCGGTGATCAGGACCTTCCGTGAGGTCGGCAGGATCGTCGACGCCTCGACGGGACAGATCGTCGTCGACGCGGCGACGGGAACGGGAGACCTCCGATGACCGAGACCGCGCTCGTCGCGATTCCCTGCCGTGTCATCACCTTGCGGATGGAGCTCGGTGCGGAGGAAGGGGCCTCCACGCTGGAGGAGCTGGTGCTCAGGGCCGTGGCCGCGGGACGCACCACCGTACGGGAGTTGGGCGAGCTGTTCTCACTGCCGAACCGGCTGATGCTGGACGTGGTGCACGGACTGTGGAGCCGGGGGTTCCTGGCCGTCGACTTCACCACGAACACGCTGGAGAACACGCAGGCGGCCCAGGCCATCCTCGGCGAGCACGAGGGAGAGCGGCCGGTCTCGTCCAAGGTGCAGGCGCGCAAGTTCCTGTTCGACCCGGTGACGGCCGCCGTGCTGCTGCACCGCAAGGGCATGGACCGGGTCCCGCACGGAGCGATCGCGATGCCGCTCGCGCGCGGCATCTCGGAGACCGACATCCCGCAGACCGAACTCCTGCGCGCGGTCCGGGAGGCCGTCCGCGCCGACCGCAGGCAGCACGGGGTGCGCCAGCGTGTGCTGAACGTGTCCTTCGCCAACCCGATGCTGAGCCCGCCCGAGGCCGTCCACTGGAACACGGTGGAGGTCGTGGTCAACCGGGACCCGGCCACCGATCTGGTGACCGCCACGCCCGTCCAGCTGCCGCCGGGCTGGGGCAGACGCGCCCTGCAGCTCTTCCAGTCCAGGGTGAGCGAGCTGGTGCGCAACCGGCCCGACAGCAGGTTCGTCCAGCAGCTCCAGGCCCGAGAGACCCTGGAGGTGGTTCCGCCCGACAGCCTGCGCTCGCTCCTGGTCGGCCTGGACCGGCTGGCCGAGGGCCTGGAGACCATCGACTCCGACGAGCTGCCGGACCGGCACCAGGAGCTGCGTGCGAAGGCGACCCGGGTCATGGAGCAGCTGGCGGAGGCACGCCGCGGGCGCTGCTCGGTGGAGCGGGTGGCCCCCGGTGCGGGCGTGGAATGGGTGGTGCAGGACCTGATCGAGCGCGCGACCCACCAGCTCGTCCTCGCGCTGCCGCGCATCACCTACGACGCCCTGCACCCCCTCCTGCCCTCGCTGGAGCTCGCCGCGAAGCGTGGCGTCACGCTCGTGTTCCTGTGGGGCGGCACTCCGGCCGCCAAGCTGGAGGGCAAGGTCGCCACCGCCCTGTTCGACCTCCAGAACCGCTTCGCCGAGAACGTGCTGCTCGAACAGCGCAGCAGCAGCAGCTCGGCGGCCGCGGTCGTCTGCGACGATCTGTACGCGTACGTCGGGTCCCGCAGCCCGCTCTCGGAGGACACCGGGGCCGGTGTCCTCGTGAAGCCGGCCGAGGGCACGGACGAGCCGCCGGGCTGTGTGACGGACCTGCTGAGCTGGGCGCGGCGGACGTACCCGTACTGGGAGACGGGGCAGAGCATCGCCCTGCTTCCGGCGGACTTCGGCAGGCGGCGGGGCACGGAGCTCTCGGCGGACACCGGCTCCGTGTGGCGCGACGTCTCCCTGCCGGAGCTGGCGGACACCTGGCGCGAGGACGAGGTCGGCAGCCGTACGCGCTGGTCGGCCCACTGGGGCCGGGTGCTGCACGAGCTCGTGGACGCGGTGGAGGGGGTGTACCGGGGGGATCCGGTGGTGAGGGCCGTGTGGGACGGCATGTACGTCGATCTCGTCCACCACGCCGTCGACGGCGCCACCGAGCGGCTCGCGGTCACCGACGACTCCGCCGAGAGCGAGGCCTGCTCGGACGCCCTCGGCGGACGGCTGTTGCGGCTGAGGGACCGGGGCGTGGTGATCCATCTGCAGCACCCCCCGCTCAAGGACGGTCGCCGGATCGCCCAGACCTATGCCCAACTGCACCGGCGTCTCGGTGCGGAGCGGACGCTGCGGAGCACCAGGGCCCGGGCGCGCGCGGTGCTGTCCGATCACGAGACCGTCATCGGCAGCTACCGTCCGCTCGGAAACCGGTCCGTGAACCCCGCGCAGGGGCCCGCGCCCACCGAGCTCGGTCTGCACATCATGAGCACCGCGTTCACCACGGACTTCGCCGGGGAGCTGGGCATCCCCGAGTGGTTCGGTACCACCGCGGACGGCGGGGACGCCGACGCGCGGCACGACTATCTGCCGCCGCTGCCCGCCCTCTCCTCGGTTCGCGTCGACGCCGACGACTGGACGGTGCTCGACGACCGCTTCGCGGACGGCGCGTCGCCGGACCGGCTGCGCGGCGACTCCGCCGCGCTGCTCTTCGGCTCGACGGGCGACGAAGAGCAGCGACGGCGCTGGGGACGCTGGCTCCTGCACGACGCATGGCAGCGTCACGCGTTCATGGAGGCCTATCTGCTGGCCCCGCTGCTCGGCGACGCGGAGTCCCTGCCGCCGCCGCTCGCGGCCGTGGCGGTGCCGCTCGAACACGGTCCGCTCGGCGACCAGTTGTTCTTCAGCGCGATGGAGCTGGTCGACGCCCCGCGCGAGCACCGCACCGTCGCCCTGGTGGGCGCGGTCGCCGAAATGCTGCTGCACGGCGGCGACATCGGCCACGAGGTCTGCAAGGCGCTGACGGCGCCCGGCAGCACGGCGGTCGCGGACGTACCGCCCGGCTGGCTCCACCTGGCGCGGGAGGCCGCGAGCTGCTTCCACGTGACCAAGGCCCCCGTGCCGCTCCAGGACATCAACGCCTGGGCCGAACAGCAGAAGCGGGACGCGGACGTCCGGGACGGCTGGACGCGCGTCGTCACCGAGGTGAGGGACTTCGAACGGGCGGAACAGCACTTCAAGTTCCAGGACGGGCAGCGCATGCACCGCGCGATGTTCCGGCCGCCCGAGGGACTGTTCGTCCGCGTGCTGGCCATGGCCGACAGCCGGGCCACGGCCGAGTTCAGGGCGGAGACCGCCGCCGAACTGCCTGCCGACGCCCTCGAAGCACGGCACCACATGGACCAGTTGGCCACGGAGTTGGGCGTGCGCAAGGTCGAGTGGAGCAAGCACTTGGCGTACGCGCGACGGGTCGCCGACGTGATGGCCACGGCGCGGCGTCTCGCGGCGCTGCAGGCGGCGGCCGAGTCCGAGCGGGAGACGACGGCCTCCGGGGCGGCGATGCTCCCCACGCTCGCTCCTGAGCAGCGAGCCTTCGCCCGCATCCTCGACAGCACATGGCACACGCTCCTCGAGGAGGCGGAGGGACTGGGCGAGCCCGCCCGCTACCCGGCGAAGGCCCTCCTGGGCGCTCTCGCCTCACTGCCGGTGATCGGAAAGGACGACAGATGACCGGGGTTCCACGCGCGCTGTTGGAGACATGGCCGGGCCGTGTCCGGTTCCCGGGCGTCCTGACCGCCCTGGCGGAGCACGGCCACCCCGCGGAAGCGGGCCCGCCCGACAGCCCGGTGCCCGAGGGTACCGCGGCCGAGCTGGCCGCCGACCTGCTCGCCGAAGCCGTCCTCGCGCACGTGGGGGGCATGCCGCCGAGCGCGACCTTCGACGCGCTGCTCGACCGCGGGGAGCACGACGCGGCCGAGCGTCTGCTCCACGGCGGGACGGTGCTGGACGGGCACCAGGCCGAGCTGCTGGCGCGCAGGCTGGACGACGCACGGGAGGCCGGTGCGGAGTCGGTGCGCCAGCGCGTCCTGGAGTTGGCGAGACGCGCGGAGGCGGCGGGGGTCGCCTTCGAGCAGCCGGACGTCGCGGCGTTGGTCGAGACGTCCCGGGCGCGTGGCGCCGCCGCCGAGGAGGTGCTGTCCGGACGGGAGCAGGAGCTGGGTGATCGGGTGGAGGCCCTCGCCCAGGAGCTGGAGCGACTCGTCACGGCACAGGAGCAGGCAGCCGCCGCTGAGACGGGACAGGCCGTACGGGCCGGGGGCGACTTCGCCGTGGGCCGGGTACGGGCGCTGCTCCGGGCCGGCGAACTGGTCACCGCCCAGGCGCTGCTGAACAGGGAGCCCCTCGGCGTTCCCGTGCCGGAGGCACTGGCGCCGCTCCCGGTGTGGGACAGGACCTGGACGCCCGACACGCTCCTGGAGTACCAGCTGAATCCGGCGATGCGCAGGCCACCGGAGTTCATGGCGTGGAAGGCCGCCGACGAGGACGCCGAACAACTGCTCGCCGCGTTCGGCCGGTTGGGGCGGGAGACGTCTCCGGAGGCGGCGGAGGGCTTCGCCGACGCGCTCGGACGGTTCCTCGGCGGGCCGGGTGAAGGGGCTGTCGCCCACCGCATCGACGGCGGCTACTTCACCTTCTTCGACGGCCTGTTCAGCGACGAGCCGCTGTCGGGTCTGCATCCGACGGGCCGGGTCGACCTCTTCGTCGCCGATCCGGGAACCACCGCGGTGCCGGCGGAACTCGCGGCGCACGACGCGCATGTCGCGGTCGGCCCCGGCCTGGTGACCACCGGATACACCGACCGTACGGCAACCGCCGTGCTGAGCCTGCGCGATCTGCTCGGTCTGGCCGTGCTGCCCGCCGACCGGGCGGCTCGTACCTTGGGCATCCTGGCGCGGCAGTGGCCCGTGGAGGCCCTCATCGGCGACAGCCCGGCCGTACTCGAGCGGATCCTCGGAAGGGCACCGGACGCGGCGTGGCGGGCCCTGCGGTGGATCACCCACATGTCGTT
Source organism: Streptomyces sp. NPDC059567 (assembly GCF_042735655.1). Classification (NCBI taxonomy): domain Bacteria; kingdom Bacillati; phylum Actinomycetota; class Actinomycetes; order Kitasatosporales; family Streptomycetaceae; genus Streptomyces; species Streptomyces sp. NPDC059567. Next base: position 15,161 of record NZ_JBHWBS010000072.1, read on the forward strand.
GCGAGGAGGAACCACCGCGGTGCGGGCGATGGAGCGCTGCACCGGCATGGATCCCGGGCTCCTGTGGGTGATGCTCCGCTACGCCCAGAACGTGGACGACCGCTCCGCCGGCGGCGACCTCTGGCCCGCGGAGACGGGCGGCTGGCGGAAGGACAAGGCGCTCGTCCGCGCGCTGCGGGCCGAACTGCTGGCCCGCTGCGGCGAACCGGCGGCCCAGGCCGCGTGGTGGGCGGCCCTCTCGGTCTGTGATCCCGAGGACGGACGGTTCTCCCTGGGAGACCTCGGTGACTGGGCCGAGATCTGTTCGGGCTGGACCGGCTCCAGGGCTCAGGTCCTGGCGGCGATCGACACGCTGGTGGCCCGTGGTCTGCTCGTCCGGACGGAGCACGGCGGCGATCGGGCGCCCGCGGGGCGGGAGACCCCTGAGGGGGACTCGTCGCTGCGTGTGCCGCTCTCCGGCGCCGTGCGGGCGCTGCGCCCCTCGGCCGAGCAGGAGTTGACGGTCCTGCTGAAGGAGATCGAGCGCGCCGGCGGCCCGGAGGGCGGGGCGGACGACGCCGCGTCGGTCACGTCCGACGCCGTCGCGACGCCCGTCGGCTGGACGGCCTGGCACCGCAACCGCTTCGCCCCGGTGCCGTCGTACGCCCGCTACGGGGAGACGGAGCAGCGGGGCGCCCGGGCCGAGGAGTTGGCGGCGCTCGCGGATATCGCGCGTGGTGAGCTTCTGGAGCACTCCCTCGACGATCTGGTCGCGCGGGCTGAACCGCGGGTGGCCGATCTGGGGGCGGTCCTGTCGGATCTGACGGCCCGGTGCAAGGAGCAGTACCGGGAGGTACGCGTCGATCTCCGCTGTCCCGCGTCCTTGTGGGTGGACGTGCCCGAGCCCGTGCTGCGTGCGGTGCTGTACGAGGTGCTGGACAACGCCGCGGAGGCGTTGACGGGCCTCGGCGCCGGCCTGGTGCAGGTCTCCGTCTCGCAGGAGAGTCCCGAGGTGATCGTGGAGGTGCAGGACAACGGTCCGGGGCTGCCGCCGGAGGCGCGGGGCTGGAGGGTGTTCCAGCCCGAGTGGACCACCCGTGGCCCGGATCGCGGATGGGGTCTGCACCGCGTACGGAAGTTCCTGCGGGCCCTGCCGGATTCGGCGGTGGAGGCCGAGGCGCAGGTCTTCCGTTCCTCGCATCCGGCGCTGACGGGTGCCGCGCTGCGGCTGGTCCTTCCGGAACTGGAGGGTGCGCCGCCGCTGCCCGCGTGACCCCTGCGCGGGGCCCGGGACTACTCGTCCGGTTCGCTCGCTTCGGAGGCGTCGTCCCGGGCCTGGGCGCGGGGGGCGCCCCCCGCCCCCGCCGCGCGGGCCCGGGCGCGGGAGCCGGTGGCGGACCCCCCCGGCCGGGGGCCCACCGGGACCGTGGCGG
>NZ_JBHWBS010000072.1:16581-39734 GCF_042735655.1 Streptomyces sp. NPDC059567
CCCCCCCCCCGCGCCCCCCCCCCCGGGCGCGCGGCCCGCCCCCACCGGGCGCCCCAATAGTCCGGGGGCCCCCCCGCCCCCCCGGCGGGGGGCCGGCCTCAATCTGGCCGGGCCCGCAGGCAGCGGGGGGTCGGCCCCGCGGGTGGCGGCGGGGCCCGACCACGGCCGCCGCGGCGAGGGCGCTGGCGAGGAAGGCGGTGGCGACGACCCAGGGCCGGTCGACGACGTGACCGGTGGCGTGGTCGAGGGAGTAGCGGCCTGCTCCGGCGATGCCGATGGCGGCCGCGGTGAAGCCGAGGAAGGCCGGGTACTCGAAGCCGCCGGACTGGGCGAAGAAGCCCGCGGGGAGATGGACGGCGACCGCGCCCGCCATGGCTCCGGCCGCGGCGGCGCCGGCCGCCGGAGTGGCCAGGCCCAGGGCCAGCAGCGCGCCGCCGCCGGCCTCGCCGAGGCCCGCGGCGATCGCGCTCTCGCGGGGCGGCGAGAAGCCCATGGCCTCCATGCCCCGTGCGGTGCCCTCGATGCCACCGCCGCCGAACCAGCCGAAGAGCTTCTGGGTGCCGTGTGCGGCGAGGACGGCGCCGGTGCCCACCCGGAGTACGAGAAGCCCGAGGTCGCGTCGGTTCAGGGTGGTCATCAGGGTCTCCCGGGGCAAGCGGTAGTGCGGTCACCTTCCACTGTCGCCGCCGCGCGCGCCGGGCCCTCAGCGTTGTTGCGCCACTCGGGTGATGTCCCGCCCGGCCGGGGCCCACGGCGCATGCGCTACATTTTGCCGGTCCTTGACCGCGATCATTCACGATCCCTTCCTTCTCGGAGCCGGCAACCCATGAGCGACATCGTCAACGGCCTCGGCCGGGCCACCGCCTACGGCGCACTCGGCGTGGTGCTGCTGATCCTCGGCATCGTCCTGGTGGACCTGCTGACGCCGGGGAAGCTCGGCCGGCAGATCTGGGAGGAGCGGAACCGCAACGCCGCGACGCTGCTCAGCTCCGCCCTGCTCGGCATAGGCGGGATCGTCTTCACCTCGATCTGGACGACCTACGACGACTTCGGCAAGGGCCTCGCCTCCACTGCCGCGTTCGGTCTGCTGGGCCTCGTGATGATGGCCGTGGCCTTCCTGGTCGTGGACCTGGTCACGCCGGGGAAGCTGGGCGCCACGCTCGTCGACCCGCAGCCGCACCCGGCGGTCTGGGTGACGGCCTCCTGCAACATCGCCGTCTCCGCGATCGTCTCCGCGTCCATCGCCTGAACCTTCAACGCCCCATCGGCTCGACCTCCAGGAACCGCCTGCGGCGTGGCCCCCGGTACAACAGCGCCTCCCAGCCGAGTCGTTCCAGGACGGGCACGCAGGCGGTGAGCGCGGCCTCCTCCTCCTGCGCGGCCCCGCCGCCGGGCGGGCCCACCCACTCGACGACCGCGGTACCGGGCCGTTCGCCGGCGGTGACCCGATAGCCGGTCGCCACCCGGGCACCCGCGTCGTCCACGGCCGAGGCCGCCGTCCTCGCCGCCTCCAGAGCGAGGGCCACGGCCCGGACGGGCTGTCTCAGCTCCCACTCCGCGGGCACTCCCAGCGGGTCACCACCCTGCCGGTTGGTCATCCGCCTGATCTGGAGCAGCCCGTCGAAGGCCGCCCGCACCTCCCGCGACCGCTGCTCCCCTTCTCCCTCCGCCAGGGGCGGCCCGTCCCCCGTGGCCGCCTCGAACGTCCCCCGGTTCGTCGTCATGCCCCCACGGTAGGACCCGCCACTGACAACCGACCGGGTGCGCCGTCCAGGTGTCAGCGCTGGCTGCGGCCGCTCGTCACCGCGTAGTACTGCAGGTCCTGCCTGTCGATCGGGCGGCGTACCGGGTAGCGGGTCGTGACGGTCGTCGTGGTCTTTCCGGCACGCACGGCGGTCGCGGAGCTGTGGCCGGTACGCAGCGGCAGGAGGCGGGCATGGACACCGGAGGACGCCTGGTAGGCGCCCTCGGTGGTACCGGTCGTCGTGCGTACCCGCGCGGGTGCCGTGAGGAAGGAGAGGACTTCCACGGTGTCCCGGGGCGTCGCCGTGCCCTTGCGGGGCTCTATCAGCCGGGGCTGGCGTGCGTGGGGCGGGGCGGCGTCGACGAACTGGACGCGTGAGGTCAGATAGAGGGTGTCACGGACGATCCGCGGCCAGGCGCCGGTCTTGAAGCGGGTCAGGTAGTAGGACGTGAGGTCCAGGTAGGCGTAGCCGTTGTGCAGCGAGGGCGCGAAGTGGGTGCCCTCGGAGTAGTCGTTCCAGGTGGTGAGCTGGACCCAGTCGGCTCCCGAGTCGATGGCGGAACCCCAACTCGCCCGCAGCGTCTCGGTGTTGCCGGCCTCGTCGTACACGCCCTGGTTGGGGCGGGCGTCCTGCACGGAGACGGGCTGCATCCAGATCTTGCCGAGCCGGTGGGCGCGGGCCGCGGCGGCGCCCGCTCCGCCCTGCCGGTTGGCGCTGCGCGCACCCCACTCGGAGAAGCCGTGGCTGATGGCCGCGTACCGCTCGCGCTCCGGGGTGAAGTCCAGGAAGAGGGGGACGAGCGCGGTGCGGATGCCGTGCCGGTTCTCCAGCTCACGCATCATCGACCGCCACCAGCCGGGGTCCTTCTCCTCGGCCTTGAAGGGGGAGACGACGAGCCGTCCGTCGGGCAGGCGGTGGGCCGACGGGTGACGGGCCAGCCGGGCGAGCATGTCGGCGAGGGAGGCCGGGGTGGTGCTCAGCGAGGTCATGTCGGGCATGAGCTGGATCCGGAAGCCGGGGTCCTCCTCGCGGGCGGCCCTCAGCAGCAGTTCGGCACGGTCCCGGTTGCGTCCGCTCTCGGAGAGCAGGTCGAGGGTGAAGCCGTCGAGCCCGGCGTCGCGTGCGGTACGGATCTCCTGGCGCAGATGGGCCAGTTCCCAGTTCCCGGTCTCGGGCGCGGCGGGCAGCGGACGGTCGCGCAGCAGCCCTCCGTACGCCCGGTGCTTGCCCTTCTCACCATGGGGGGTCAGGTAGTTACGGCTGTAGTAGTCGCGCTCCGCGGGCTCGTTGTCCAGGGAGAGCGGGTACGGCGTGAAGTAGTGCGCGAAGACGAGCTTGCCCGAACGGCGCAGTTCACGGGGCGCGGGCAGGTCGAAGGGGAGGGCGGTGCTGTACGCCGCCGGGGGCGCCGAGGCCGGTTCGGCGGGGGCGTCGTCGCGGAGCGCGCCGGCCGTTCCGATGCCGGCCCAGGCGCCGAGGAGCAGCACGCCCAGGGCGAGTCCCGGGAGCAGCCGGCGGCGGCCCGGTGCCCGATGGGTCCGGGCTGGGGGCTTGTCCGCCATGGGCGTCCTTACGGTCGGTCGGAGCTGCCGCGGGGCCCGCGCGCTGGCTGTAGTACAACCGATCGCGGGCGGTGGAACAACCACCGTCGGGTGCGTGCCGAACGGGCCGCGGTGGGCCGCCGGTACCGCTTCCGACGCGGCCGGTGGAATGACCGGCGGCTCAGGACGTCAGCGGTTCGTTCCGCATCGCGGGCCATGGCTCCTCGAATTGTTCGTGGTCGAGGAGGGCGACGGGCGGACCGTCGAGCGGGCGGGGACGTCGCCCGGACTGCCGGCCCGGACGCATTTCACGCCCTCGCGGGGGCTTCCTGGCGGTGTGCTTTCGGACACAACCGGGGCCTCCTCCCCCACCGTTGTCTCGTCCACCTTCCGCGACCTCCGACACGTCCCCACCCGTTCGCCCCATGGCCTCACGTGCGTCAACTCCCGTCGCACGGACGTATCATGCGAGCGGCCGTGTCCACGCCGGCCTCGATGTCACGAGATGAATGAGCCGTCACCTTCTGAGGTCGTTCGTGTGAACTGCAGCGGACGTGCGGGTCTTTGTCGTACTGTTCCGGGCGTTGCGACACATGTTCATCGATCAGGGGGTCGACGAACGGGCTGACGCACGTCGACACGTGCCTGGGGGGTACATGTGGCATGCCCGCACAACTGAGACCAACTCCGCCGGAACCGCGGCCGGTTCCGTGGCGACACCGCCGCACCCGCGCGCCAAGGCGCGCTGGTACCCGGCCGTCGCGCTGACGGTCGACATCCTCGGCGTGGGGCTGCCCACGGCGCTGATCATGGGTGTCGAGCGCCAGCCGTACGCCTACGTCGGTGCCCTGGTCGCCGCCCTGTGCTGGGTCGGTGTCCGGGCGCTCCGAAGACGGTACGCGCGGCGGGAACTCGGCGAGTCTCGGGGCAGCCTGCCCGTTCTGCACGACTGGCTGATCCTGCTCGGGGTACTCGCCGTGCTGCGCGCCGCCGCCGATCTGCACCACCCGGCGCTGCTCTGTCTGTCGGCGCTGGTCCCGGCACCCGTACTCACTCTGACCTGCTCGAAATTGACGTGGCGTCATCTCGTCGCGGCCCGCCGCGAGGCGCAGGTGGTCACCCGGGTGCTCGTCCTCGGTGAGCCCACGGCCGCCGGAGATGTCGCGGAGCACCTCGCCGGACGCACCGAGCACCCGTACGTGGTGGTCGGCGTGGTCGCGATCGGGGAGGGCCCGGTCCGCACCGGCGCTCCGGTGGCGACCCGGCTCGGCGTGCTGATGCCGGAGGCCGCCGACGGGGACACCACCCACGTCGTGGCCGCCGCCCGTGAGCTGGAGGCCGATGTCGTCCTCGTCGCGGCCGGCCCCCTGATGGCGGGCGAACGGCTGCGGCGGCTCTCCTGGGGTCTGCACGACGCCGGTACCGAACTCGCCCTGGCCCCGGGCCTGGTGGAGTTCGCCGTGAAGCGGCTGGAGACCACGTCGGCGGCCGGTATGGCGCTGCTCCGGGTCGCACCGCCGGTGCGCAGCGGTGTGCAGCAGGTCCTGAAGTCCGTCATGGACCGCGCCGGAGCGGCCTTCGGGCTGCTCGCGCTGTCGCCGCTCCTCCTCGGGATCGGCGCCGCGGTGAAGCTCACCTCGGCCGGGCCGGTGTTCTACAAGCAGGAGCGGGTCGGCCAGGGGCGGACCCCGTTCGTGATGTGGAAGTTCCGCACGATGTTCCTCGACGCCGACGCCCGCAAGGCGGAGCTGTCGCAGGCCAACGAGCACGACGGGCTGATGTTCAAGATGCGCCGCGACCCCCGGGTGACCCGGGTGGGGAGGCTGCTGCGTCGCACCTCGCTGGACGAACTGCCGCAGCTGATCAATGTGTTGCTCGGTTCGATGTCGCTGGTCGGACCGCGACCGCCGCTGCCGGACGAGGTGGCGCGGTACGGGGACGTGGAGCTGCGGCGGCTCGCCGTGCGTCCCGGGATGACCGGGCTGTGGCAGATCAGCGGTCGCTCGGACCTGTCGTGGGACGAGACGGTGGAGCTCGATCTCCACTATGTGGACAACTGGTCCTTCACCAGCGATGTCGATGTCATGGCCCGTACGTTCCGCGCCGTCGTCGACGGTCGCGGAGCGTACTGACGGGCCGGCCGCATGACGTCAGTTCTGTTCCCGCCACCAGGCATAGGTGGCGGCGATGCCGTCGGGCAGCGCGACGGCCGGCTTCCAGCCGAGTCCGGTCAGCCGGGACACGTCGAGGAGCTTGCGCGGCGTGCCGTCGGGCTTGCTCGTGTCCCACGCGATCCGGCCCTGATATCCCGTCACCTCGGCGACGGTCTCGGCGAGTTCGCGGATGCTGAGGTCCTCGCCGCAGCCGATGTTGACCGGCTCGTCGCCGTCGTAGCCGCGCAGCAGTACGGCGCAGGCGGCGGCGAGGTCGTCGACGTGCAGGAACTCCCGGCGCGGGGTCCCGGAGCCCCAGAGCACGATCTCCTCGCGGCCCTCCTCACGGGCCTCGTGGAAGCGGCGGATCAGCGCCGGCAGGACGTGCGAGGTCTCCAGGTCGAAGTTGTCGCCGGGCCCGTAGAGGTTCGTGGGCATCGCGGAGACGTAGGCCGCTCCGTACTGCTTCCGGTACGACTGGACCTGCACGATGCCGGCGATCTTGGCCAGCGCGTAGGCCTCGTTGGTGGGCTCGAGCGGGCCGGTGAGGAGCGCGTCCTCGGGGATCGGCTGGGGCGCGAGCCTCGGGTAGATGCAGGACGAGCCGAGGAAGAGCAGGCGCTCGACCCCGGCGGCGTGCGCACCGGCGACGACCGCGAGCTGGATCTGGAGGTTCTCCTCCAGGAACTGCACGGGGTAGGTGCTGTTCGCCATGATGCCGCCCACCTTCGCGGCGGCGAGCACGACGGCGTCGGGGCGGGTCTCGGCGAGGAACGCCGCGGTCCGGGCCGCGTCGCGCAGATCGAGCTCGGCGCGGGTCCGGGTGATCACTTCGTGCCCGTCCGCGGTCAGCCTGCGGGCGATCGCGGAGCCGACGAGGCCGCGGTGGCCCGCGACGAATATCCGGGCCCGCTCGGGCAGATACGACGGGGCTTCCGTCGGGGCGGTCGTCGATTCAGTCATGGCCCGGATCATGCCAGGCCGACAGGGACCGCAGTACAGCAGATCCGGATTCAAGGCTCGGATCACATCATATCCGCAAGTTACGGACCGGCTGGGGGCCGGTCCGTTCGGGAGGGGCACCACGCATGAGCAAGACCGCACTCATCACCGGAGTCACCGGGCAGGACGGCTCGTACCTGGCCGAACTGCTGCTGTCCAAGGGCTACACGGTGCACGGCCTCGTCCGTCGCTCGTCCAGCTTCAACACCGAGCGCATCGACCACGTGTACCAGGATCCCCAGCAGGCGAACCGCTCGTTCGTGCTGCACCACGCCGATCTCTCGGACGGGGTGGCACTGGTGAACCTGCTCCGTGACATCCGTCCCGACGAGGTCTACAACCTCGGCGCGCAGTCCCATGTGCGGGTCTCCTTCGACGCGCCGCTGTACACGGGCGACGTGACGGGTCTGGGCGCCCTGCGGCTCCTGGAGGCGATCCGGGCCAGCGGGGTCGACACCCGGATCTACCAGGCGTCCTCCTCCGAGATGTTCGGCGCCACTCCGCCGCCGCAGAACGAACAGACGCCCTTCCACCCGCGCAGCCCGTACGGTGCCGCCAAGGTCTTCGCGTACTGGACCACGGTCAACTACCGCGAGGCGTACGACATGTTCGCCGTGAACGGGATCCTGTTCAACCACGAGTCGCCGCGCCGGGGCGAGACCTTCGTGACCCGCAAGGTGACGCGGGCCGTGGCCCGCATCAAGGCCGGCCTGCAGGACCGGCTGTACCTGGGCAACCTCGATGCCGTACGCGACTGGGGGTACGCCCCCGAGTACGTCGACGCGATGTGGCGGATGCTCCAGCGCGACGAGCCGACCGACTACGTGGTGGCGACCGGAGTCCCGGCGACCGTACGGCAGTTCGTGGAGACGGCGTTCTCCCACGTGGGGCTCGACTGGGCGGAGCACGTCCGCTACGACCCCAAGTACGAGCGCCCGAGCGAGGTCGACGCCCTGATCGGCGACGCGAGCAAGGCGCGGGAGCTGCTTGGCTGGAAGCCCGCGGTTCAGGTGGAGGAGCTGGCTCGCATCATGGTCGATGCCGATGTCCGTCTCGTCGAGGACCAGCTGGCCGGCGCGACGGTCCGCATCGACCGCTGACCTGCGTCTTCCTACGGTACGGCCGCTCCGGGGCGACAGCCGGGGCGGCCGTTTCCCGCGATGCGCGAGCATACGCAAGGTAGCGGATTGGCCAAATCGGCTTTTCCGGTTGTCACTTCGCCGTACAGTTCGCATTCATCACATGGCAGTTGCACCACTTCTCGCCACATTGACTGGGCTATCACGCCTGGGGGGAACATGCGTAGATCCTGGGGGCTTACCGCTGCCCTCGTCCTGACCGTCGCGGCCGGAGCCGGAGGCTCCCTGGCCCCGACGGCCGCGGCCCTGACGCCGCCGGTGGCCTTCACCGCGGACGATCTGCCGACCTGGCAGACCAACGGCATCGTCTGGGCACTCGCCGAGGCGAACGACACCGTCTTCGTGGGCGGCACCTTCTCCGAGGTGCGCCCGCCCGAAGGCGGAACCGGCACTCCGAAGGGGGCCGTCAACTTCGCGGCGCTGGACGCGGCGACGGGCGCGCCCACCGACTGCACTCTCTCATTCACCGTCGGCAGCGGCACGGCGACCGTGCGGGCCCTCGTGGTCTCGCCGGACAAGAAGACGCTGTACGCGGGTGGATACTTCGGTGCCGTCAACGGCACCCCGGTCTCCAGCCTCGCCGCGATCGACATCGCCACCTGCACGCCGAAGGCGGCCTTCACCCCGAGCTTCCCCGCCACCGTGCGGGCTCTCGCGGTCACCGACACCACCGTCTACGCGGCCGGCGACTTCGGCACCGTGGAGGGGCAGACCCGGCAGCGGTTCGCCGCCGTCACCACTGCCGGCGCGCTGCTGCCGTTCACCGCGAACGCCGACGAGCCGGGCCGGGCCATCGAGGTCACCCCGGACGGGCAGCACGTACTGCTCGGCGGCGACTTCTTCACCGTCAACGGGGCCAACTCGCACGCGCTCGCCGTGGTGAACTCCACGACCGGCGCCGTGACGAAGGCGTACCCCAACGGCTGGATCCCGCAGAACTCCGTCGTCAAGGACATCGAGACGGACGCGACGGGCTTCTACACCGGCAACGAGGGCACGGGCGGCGGCGTCTTCGACGGCCGCATCGCCCTGAACCTCTCCGACTTCGAGCAGCGCTGGCGCGACACCTGCCTCGGCGCCACCCAGGCGGTCCGCTCCTACCAGGGCGTGCTCTACAGCGCCTCGCACGCCCACGACTGCTCCAGCGTCGGGGAGTTCCCCGACGGGCGCCGCTACCACCTGCTCGCCCAGCCGACGACGTCGACCGGCAAGCTCGGCTGGTTCCCGGACACCAACGACGGCCTCGGCGAGGGCATCGGACCGCGCGCCTTCACCATCTCCGGCACCGGGGCCACCAAGTACCTCTGGGTGGGTGGAGAGTTCACCACCACCAACGGAGCCCCGGCGCAGGGTCTCACCCGCTTCGCCTCCGGCCCCGACACCGGCGCACCGACCGTGCCGACGGTGAGCGCCGCGGCGGTGACCCCGACCGCGGTGCAGGTCCGCTGGCGCTCCAGCCTCGACCTGGACGACTCGACACTGACGTACAAGGTCTACCGCAACGGCGCCGCGACCCCGATCGCGACCGTCCAGGGCGACTCGCTGCACTGGTCGCGTCCTCAGGTCTCGTTCAAGGACACCACCGTGACCCCGGGCCAGACCTACACCTACCGGGTGACGGCAGGTGACGCGGACGGCAACACCAGCGCCCTGTCCGCGACGTCGACGGTGACGGTCCCGACCTCGCCGGAGCCGTACGCCTCCCAGGTGATCGCCGACGGCGCCGGGCTCTACTGGCGCTTCGACGAGTCCACCACGCCGTACGCCGCCGACTCCTCCAACGGGAACAACAGCGGCCTGTACGTCAACGCGCCCGTCCTGCGCCAGACCCCGGCCGCCGTCAGCGGCGCGTCCACCGCGGTCGCCCTCAACGGCACGGACGAGCAGATCCACAGCGACCGGCGTCAGGACGTGACCGGCGCGTTCACCGTCGAGACGTGGTTCAAGACGACCACGAACCGTGGTGGCAAGCTGATCGGCTTCGGTAACAACACGACGCGGAACAGCGGTAGCTACGACAAGCACCTCTACATGACGAACACCGGCAACGTGGTGTTCGGCGTCTACACCGGCACGGCCCGGACCCTGACGTCACTGGGCTCGTACAACAACGGCGCCTGGCACCACGCGGTCGGCACCCAGGGGCCGGACGGCATGAAGCTGTACGTCGACGGCAAGCTGCTGGCGTCCAACAACGTCACCACCAACCAGCAGTACCCGGGCTACTGGCACGTCGGCGCGGACAACCTCTCCGGCTGGCCGCTGCGTCCGACGAGCACCTTCTTCGCCGGCCAGCTCGACGAGGCGGCGGTCTATCCGACGGCGCTCACCGCGACGCAGGTCGCCAAGCACCACAGCCTGGCCTCCGCGCCGGCCGACACGGTCACCTCGGTCACCGCGTCGGAGGACACCTACGCCAACGCCGGGGCCCCCGGCACCAATTACGGCACGTCCAGCTCGCTGGCCGTGCGCGGAACGGCAGCGTACGAGTCGTACCTGCGGTTCACGCTGCCGGCCGCCCCGGCGGGCACCGTCCTCAAGAGCGCCCGGCTCGCGGTGAAGACCACCACGATGGCGGGCGCGGGTTCGGCGGACAGCCAGTCCGTCGTGCCGGTCACGGGTGCCTGGACCGAGGCCGCCCTGACGTACACCAACCGCCCGGCGCTCGCCGGCACTCCGATCGGGACGCTCAGCGGGGCCACGGACGGCTCGGCCGTCTACTCGGCCGCGCTGGACACCTCGGCGATCTCGGCGGCGCTCGGCGGCTCGTACAGCGTCGCGCTGACCAGCACCGGGACCGACCCGCTGTGGCTCTGGTCGTCCGAAGCGGCGGCCGCGGAGGGCACTCCGCAGCTGGTGCTGACCTTCGGCGCCCCGTAGCCGGTGCGCTGAACCGTCCATCCCAGGATGCGGGGCCCGGTCCGCCGGGCCCCGCATCCGACGTACCACGGGAGTTCCCCATGCGTCGCCCTCTTCACCGGCGCCCGGCCGCGGCGGCGGCCCTGCTGACCGCTCTGCTCACCCTCTCCGCCTGTTCCTCGGGCGGTGACGGCTCCGACGGCGCGCCGAAGGCCGCCACGCGCTCGGCGACCGTGCCCGACCGGCAGGCCGAGGCCGAGCCGACCGGCCCCACCCCTTCCGCGACCAGGGGACCGGTCGTTCCCGATGCCGAACTCAAGCCCGTCACCGGCTCGTTCACCGCGGAGCAGAAGGAGTATCTGAGCGGGCGGGTGCCCGAGAACACGGATCCGGCCGCCGTGCTCCAGACCGGCCAGGAGTCCTGCCAGCGTCTGGAGCGCACCGCCAAGCGCGACAAGGACGCGGCGGTGGGCGCCCTCGTCGCCGGGGACATCCCGGACGCCGAGGCCGCCGTGAACCATCTGTGCCCGGCGCAGAAGCCGCTGCTCGCGACGGCGAGGACCGGGTTCCCCGACGGCACGGCCACGCGGCCGAAGGCCGGCACGTACCGCGCGCTGACCAGTGACCCGTCGTGCACCTGGCGGGCCCTGGGCAAGGACGGGAAGGTGCTCGCCTCGGGTCCGGCGCTCGGCGCGAAGGGCCCGGTGAAGGCCGCCGTCCCCGCGGGGACGGCGGAGTTCGTCTCCTCTTCCTGCTACGCCTGGCTGCCCGCCTGATCCACCCGGACGGACTCGTACACCCCGAGCAGGGTGTCGAGGACGGCCTCCATCGAGAACGCCTCCGTGGCCAGCTTCCGGGCCGCCACGGAGGCGCTGTCGTTCGCATGCCGGTCCAGCAGCGCGGTGACGGCGGGGGCGATGCCCGCGGCGTCCGTCACCACGCGTCCCGCGCCGGCCTCCTCGATGTCGCGGGCGAGGCCGTTGGAGTCCGTGACGACGGCCGGGGTGCCGACCGACAGCGCTTCCAGGACGGACATCGGGAACGGCTCGTCGACCGACGGCAGCACGTAGACGTGCGCCTTGCGCAGCTCCTCCAGCATCCGCTCGGCCGGCAGCGGTCCCGGAAGGTCCACCCGGTCACCGACGCCCAGCTCGGCGACGAGCGCGTCCACGGCCGCCCGCTCGCCCTCGTCCGGCCCCGCGAGGACGAACGTGGCGTCGGGGTGGTGGCGCAGGATCTCGGGAACGGCCGCGACGAAGTCCGTGGGGCGCTTGCGGGACTGCAGGCGGGCCGCGTACAGGATGCGGGGCGGGCCGGCGGGGGCCGGGCGCGGCTCCTGGGCGGGTACGCCGTTGACGAGTCGTACGGCCCGGTCGAGCGGTCCGCCGACGACGGCGTCCAGGTCCTTGCGCTCGCGGCCCGTCAGGTGGAGGACGGCGGAGGCGCCGCGCAGCACGCGCCGGACCGCGACCGCGTCCAGGATCCTGGCCAGGATCTTCTCGCTGGGGTCGACCATGCCGTGCGTCTGGAGCACGAGCGGCCGGCCGGCCCGCAGCGCGGCCAGCGCGACGGGCAGGGTCACCAGGTCGCGGGCGAGGTGGACGTGGACCACGTCCGCGTCCCTGACGAGCGCGCCCGCCCCGGCGAGCAGCGCGGGCGAGGTGATGCCGCTGAAGCCGAGCGGGAGGATCGAGCGGGCCCGGTAGAGCCGGGCGGGCACGCCGTCGACCTCGGTCGGAAGCCGCTCGCCGAAGCCGTGGCCGAGGGCCACCAGCCGTGGCTGGTGCCCGCGTCGGGCCAGCCCGTGGCAGAGGTTGACCGCCACTCTGACCGGTCCGCCGAAGGCGTGGGTGGGGCTGTGCAGGGTGACCGCGTGCAGGACGCGCAGGCCGCTCACGCGGGCACCGGGACCGGACGGCGGCCGTCGGCCGTGTGCAGCGTGAGCTCGGGCAGGTCCTTGTGCAGGGTCGTGCCGGCGGCGACGACCGCGTGACGGCCGACGGTGACCCCGGCGAGGACGGTGGCGCGGGCCGCGACCCAGGCGCCGTCCTCGACGGTGATCGGGGCGTTGCGGTAGCGGAAGTCGGCGGCCCGGTGGTCGTGGCTGCCGGTGCACAGCAGCGCCTCCTGGGAGACGCAGACGTGCGCGCCGAGGGTGACGGGCTCCAGGTTGAGCAGCCAGGCGCCCTCGCCGATCCAGGTGTGGTCGCCGACGGTGAGCTTCCACGGCCACAGGATCCTGACCCGGTGCCGTATGAGCACGCCGTCGCCTATGGTCGCGCCGAAGGCGCGCAGCAGCGCCACCCGCAGCCTGGCCGGGCAGAACCAGGCCATGAAGACCGTGTTCATCACCGCGAACCAGAGGGCCTGCACGAGCTTGCCGCGGCCCTTGTCGTATCCGGCCAGCGTGAAGGCCGGGAGATTCCGCATGAGTCCACCCCCAACAGCGCCTCCCCAGGCGCCGAGACCTTCAGACTAACGGTTGACGGGAGGTGACAGGGGGGCGTCGGTAGACTGCCGCGAAGTGACGTTCCGGGGTGGCGCATTGATGTGCCGGGGGCGGGAAGTCCGGGGATTCCAGGGGGCGGTATGACGACCGATGTACGCGGTACGGCGGCGGAGCCGCGCTCTGGGCCGACGGCTCCCGCACCCCTGCTCCTCGCCCCTCCGGTCTCCCCGCGCACGCTGCTCTCGCGGGCCCTGTCGATCCCGCTGGTGCTGGGCTTCGCGGTGTTCCTGCCGCTGCTGGTGGCGATCCAGCCGGGCGCGGGGGTGCACGACGCCGCGTACTACCTCCAGATCGCGCTGACCATGTACGCGGGGGCACGGCTCTCGGCCATGATCCTCACGCGTCGACGCAAGCTGCTCCAGGGCTCGTTCTGGCTCTTCGTCTACATGGCGATGGGCGTGGCGCCGCTCGCGCAGGCCGTGCTCGGCCGGGTTCCGACGCCGGTGGTGGGCCCGCGCTCCGATCTGACGACGGCGGTGGCGCTGGTCCTGGTCGGCTGCGCCGCGTTCGACCTGGGGTCACTGCTGGCCCGCGGCCGTCCGGGGGGCTCCGGTCGGGGCGAGGAGCGTCCGGCGCTGGTGCACCGACGGCGGCTGTACCTGCTGGTGCTGCTGGCCTTCCTGTGCAGCGGGCTCTTCGTCGTCAAGCTCGGCGGGCCCGCGGTGTTCTTCTCCAGCCGTCAGGAGATCATCGCCGGGATCGAGGAGGCGGGCGTCTCCCAGGCCGACTCGCAGGCCGGGCAGGCGTTCCTGCGCGGCTTCGGCACGGTCCCCGCGCTCTTCGCGCTGCTGGTGTACTGCCGTTGGCTGGTCACCTCGCGACGGGCCCGGCGCCGCCCCATGGTGATCGCCGTCTTCCTCGCGCTGGTGCTGCTCAACTGCGTGGTGAACAACCCGATCTCGAATCCCCGGTACTGGTTCCTCACGGTGATGTTCTCGCTGCTGTTCACCGTCTTCCCGGTGAGCGCCGCGATGTACCGGTCGGCGCTGAGTCTCGGGGTGGTGATGGCTCTGATCGTCTTCCCGTTCTCGGACCGCTTCCGGTACGACGAGAAGAACTACCGCCCCGTGGAGACGACGTCGGTCCTGGAGCCGCTGGCGCTCAAGGACTACGACCAGGTCGGCATGTTCGCCAACACGATCACGCTGGTGAACTCGGGCAGCCGGCACCGCTACGGCCGCCAGCTGGCCGGGTCGGTGCTCTTCGCCGTACCCCGATCGGTGTGGCCGGGCAAGCCGCGCGACACGGGCGTGATGGTCGGCCAGTGGATGGGGACGGTGAACACCAATCTCTCCTCCCCCGTCTGGGCCGAGCTCTGGATCGACTTCGGGGCCGTGGGCATGGGCGCCGGGATGATGGGGATGGGGTACGCCGCCGCGCGCGTGGACGGGCGGTTCGCCCGGCGGGGCACCCGCAGGGCGCCACCGGGCAGTCTGATCTCCCTGGTGGTGCCGCTCGTGGCGGGGTACTCCTTCATCCTGCTGCGCGGCCCGCTGCTCCAGGCGTCGGGCCGGGTGGCGATCGCGCTGATCTGCATCGCCCTGGTGACCACCTGGCGTCAGGACAAGGGCGCCGCGCTGCGCTGAGTGTCCCGCTCTTCCGGGACGGGCCCGGGGCGGGTGCGTGCCACCCGGGTCCAGGCGGCGAGTGCCTTCAGCGCGGAGCCGGCTGCCAGGCCCCAGGCGGCGCCGATCGCGCCGGCGACGACGTACCCGCCGAGCATCAGGGCGACCGAGAGCAGCGAAAAGACGACCTGGACGGAGAGCGTGGCGCGCGGGCTGAGGACCCGCAGCGTCACCAGGGCGCAGGTGCCGGCCGCCATCACGGCGTACTGACTGCCGGTGGCGGGCAGGAGCTCCGCGGCGGACTGCCAGGTGTCGCCCAGGAGCCCCCGGCCCACGCGCTCCGGGAGCGCGTACAGGGCTGCGGCCCAGCCGAGCGCCACGAGCGCGAGGACGGCGGCGAGTCCGACGGCGGCACGCACGGTGGCGCGGCGGGAGCCCGCTCTGCCGAGCAGGGGCGGGCCGAAGGCGTTGACCGAGGTGAAGAGCGTGTTGAGCGGACCGAAGAGGGTCGAGGCGCCGCGCAGCGCGCCGACGGCGAGGGGGCTCGCGAGGAGTCCGAGGCCGAGGACGGCGAGCTGGCTGGAGCCGTTGCCGACGGCGAACTCGACGACGAAGCGCCGGCCGAGGTGGTCCTTGCGCAGGAAGCGTCGCGGATCGCCGGGCCGGTTCCGCACGAAGGGGCGCAGGAGGGCGAGTCCGAGAAGTGCGGCGGGCAGCGCCGACAGGCCCCAGACGAGGACCAGGCGGGCCGGTGAGGAGCCGTGCGGCTGGAGGAGGAGCGCGGGTACGGCGCAGGCGAGCCGGAGGACGTCGGCGGCGAGCGCGCGGTGCGGCTGCCGCAGGGCGGAGAAGGCGTACCGCAGCCCGTCCTGCACGAGGACGACCGGCAGGACGGCGCCCAGGGCGAGCAGCGCGGGTCCGGTGGCGCCGCCGATGACGGCGCCGGCGGCGAGCAGCGGGAGCGCGGCGGCCGTGGAGGCGGCGGCGGTGAAGGTGACGGCGGACCGGGCGGCGGCGCCGACCTCGTGCTCCTCGCCCTTCTCCAGGACGACGCTCTGTCCGACGTACGCCGCGCCCAGGCCGAGGAGCACGGTGAAGGCGATGTAGACCATCGAGAAGGCGGCGAAGCCGTCCGCGGTGGACTGCCGCGCCGCGATCACGAGGACGGCGATGTTGGTGAGGCTGGACGCCGCCTGGTCCAGGACCGAGGCGGCGACGGTGACGGCTCGTCTCAACGGTCGCCCGCGCGGATGTCACCGGTCCGGAGGTCCTCGGCGCGCAGCTGGCGCAGGGTGACGGTGTCGGAGCCGTCGCCCGGGATCACCTGCTCGGACTCGTCGGTGAACTCCTCCTCGCCGCCGGAGGGCACGGACACGGGCGCCGGCTGCCGGCTCCGCCCGCCGCCTGCGCCTCGCCGTCCGCCCGCCTGCTTGGCGGCGCGGCGCTGCCCGCCCGGGGTGTGGACGACGGCGCCGAGGACCGTGCCGCCGGCGCCCGCGATGAGTTCGCGGATGCGCTGGAGGTCCGTACGGTGGACGCCGCGCGGGTCGCAGACGATGAGGACGCCGTCGACACGGTCGACGAGGGCGAGCGCGTCCGCGTAGTTGAGGACGGGCGGCGCGAGGACGACGACGGTCGCGTTCGGCGAGTCGGCCTCGGCGATCAGCCGGGTGACCGTGGGGGCGGTGAGGGCCCGGGCCACGTTCCGTACCCGCTCCCCCGGCACCAGCCCGAACGAGCCGGACTCGCCGGCGTCGACGGAGAGTTGGCGCCTCCCCGGCCAGCCGTTCTCCTCGCTCTCCACCGGATGGCTCCACCGGGGCGCGGCCGCCGCGTGGGCGCGCAGGCGTCCGGCGAGCGTGGGCGTGCGCAGGTCGGCCTCGATGAGGAGGACGTCCTTGCCGGTCTCGGCGAAGGAGGCGGCGAGGTGCGAGGCGACCGCCACGGCGGCGTCGTTGGAGCCGCGCGGGGCGACGACGAGGAGCCGCCGGCGGTCGGCGAAACGATGGTCGTAGGCGAGCCGGAAGGCGACGGAGCGGTACTCCTCGGCGACCCGGGCGTCCGTGTGGTCGTCGGCGAGCAGGACGTCGGTGGCCCCGCGCGGCAGGGTTCCGAGGACGGGGGCGCGCACCGCGCGGGCGACATCGCCGGCGGAGCGGGGCGCGGGGTCGAAGACGAGCCGGACCCAGGCGGCGAGCAGGCCGAGCGCCACGCCGACGAGGGCGCCGAGGCCGAGGCTCATGGTGAGCCCGGGCCCGTCGGAGAAGCCGGGGGGCGTGGCGGTACGGATCACGGTGCCGGCCGACATGTCGAGGGACTTGAGCTGGCTGATCCGGCCGTCGAGCTCGTTGATCCGGTTGAGCAGGTTGGTCTTGACCGCGTACTCGTTGTCCCGGGCCGCCCCGTCGGACATCCGGTCGACTTCCTTGGTCTTCTGGTCGTGCTTCTTGGCGACCTCGTCGAGCTGCTTCTGCTGGCCCGCCAGCATGGTGGCCCGCAGGTCCGTCCACTGCTTCTTGCGCAGGTCGAGGTAGGCCTGGGTGACCGCGTTGGCCCGGTCGGCGGCGGCCTGGGGCGAGTCGGCGGTGTAGGTGAACTGCAGGACCTGGCTCTGCGGCGGATTGGTGACCTGGAGGTCCTTCTGCAGCTTCCCGAGGGTGCCGGTCCAGCCGAGCTTCTTGGCGGCCTGCTCGGCGACGCTGCTGCTGAGCGCGGTCTGCCGCTCGGACCCCATGTTGAGCGTCTTGTCCTGCGAGACGCTGGGGTTGAACGGGTCGTTGACGGGGGCGCGCAGGACGACCTGGCTGGTGGCGACGTAGGTGTCGGCGTTGGACAGGCCGAACCAGACGCCGCCGAGGAGGCCGATCCCGATGCCGGCGCCGATGATCGCGCGGTAGCGCAGGAGTTGGCGGAACTGATCGCGCAGCAGCTCCGGTTCGTCGTCCTCCACCGCGGTGACGTGCGTGTGTGTCACGTGCTCGGACCCCCCAGAGCCTCGTCGATCAGTGCGTCGATCCGGGCCAGTCCGGCCGCCCGGGTCAGATGGGCCTCGACATGACGGGGCCCCTGGGCGCCGAGCGCCTCGGCGGCCGACGGATCGTCGCCGAGTCTACGGACCTCGGCGAGGAGCGCGTCGGGGTCCTCGGGCGCCACGAGCACGCCGGCGCCGGAGCGCAGCACTTCGAGGGCGGTGCCGCCCTCGGCGGCCACGGAGGCGACGACGGGGCGTCCGGCCGCGAAGTACGAGGTCAGCTTGGACGGGACGCTCATGTCGAGGACCGACGCCCGCTGGGTGACGCTGAGGACGTCCGCCGCCGCGAGGGTGTCGGGGAACTCGTCGTCGCCGACGGGCTCCATGAAGTCCAGGTTGGGTACGCCGGCGCCCAACTCCTCGAGGTGGGCGCGCTGGTTGCCGTCACCGAGCAGGACGATGCGGATCTTCGGGTCGCGCCGGGCCGCCTCGACGAGCACCTCGAGTCCCTGCTTGAGGCCCATGTTCCCGGAGTGCAGGACGACGGTCTCGCCCTCGGCCCAGCCGAGCCGCCGCCGGGTCTCGGCGCGGGGCGCCGAAGGGCTCGGCACGTGGGACCAGTTGGGGACGAGCCGGATGCGTCCGCGGTCGACGCCCATGGCGGCGACCTTGTCCACGAAGGTCTCGTGGATGACGCCGACGAGCGCGGCCCTGCGCAGGGCGTACGTCTCGGCCCGGGCCGCGAGCGCGGCGGCCCGGTCACCGCCTCGGATGCCGCTCTGCGCGGCGGCCGCACCCATCAGATCCTGGACGACGGGGACGTAGGGGATCCGCCAACGGGCCGCGAGGCGGGCGCCGATGATGCCGCCGGCGAGGCTGGGCATCTGGGCGAGAACCGCGTCGGGCCGGGCCATGGAGGGAGGCGCGAGGAGCCCGTGGGCCAGCACGCTCGCCTCGAACGCGGCGCGCTTCAGGGCGGTTTGGCGGGGCGGGACGGTGTGGCGCCTGCGGTGCACGACGACTCCGGCGCGCTGCTCGGTGCGGCGCCAGGCGCCCGCGTAGGCCGGGTCGAGGGACCAGGAGGGGTAGTGCGGCATTCCCGCGAGGACGTGGGTCTCGTGGCCCAGCGCCGCCCAGTGTTCGGCTATCTGGGTGGCGTAGGGGCCTATTCCGGCGTGCTCCGGCGCGTAGTTGGTGGACACCATCAGCAGCCGCCGCCGTATGACCGGCGTACCGCCACCCTTGCTCCCCGCTGCCACTTCCCCCACGCGAACGTCCCTCTCCCCCGTACGTGAACCGGCCCTCACCCTAGTCGTTCACCCACTCTCAACGGAACGTGCACGCTATCGTCGGAACTCCTTCGCGCTGGGGAGCGCGAACGCACCTGGGGGGTTTCATACATGACCGATGGACGGCCGTACCGGGTCGGCTACGCGCCGGGCGCCTACGACCTCTTTCACATAGGCCATCTCAACATCCTTCGGCACGCCCGTAGTCAGTGCGACTATCTGGTGGCCGGCGTTGTCTCGGACGAGATGGCCGAGCTCGCCAAGGGGCGGCGCCCGATGATCCCGCTGGTCGAGCGGCTCGAGATCGTGCGCAATGTGAAGTACGTCGACGCGGCCTTCGTGGAGACCGTGCCGGACAAGCTGGAGACGTGGAAACAGGTCCGGTTCGACGTGCTGTTCAAGGGCGACGACTGGCGCGGCACGCCCAAGGGGGACCGTCTGGAACGGGACTTCGCCGGGGTGGGCGTGGAGATCGTCTACTTCCCGTACACGATGCACACCTCCAGCACCCAGCTCCGCCGTGCGCTCGACCTCCTGACGCAGGAGGCCGAGCCGGGCACGGGAGTGGGCGGGGTCAACGAGGGGCTGCGCTGAGCTCGCGGAACCACTTGGCGAGGAAGGCGAGGAGGAACACCGCGCTCGCGACGGCGAGCGCGGTGTAGCTCCAGCGGAAGGCGGAGCCGCCGCCGAGCAGCAGGAAGACCAGGCAGAAGACCCCGTGGTCGACGGGGAGCAGCGCCACGGCCCGCAGGGTGGAGGGCTGGGGCGCGGGCGTGCCGGGGGCCGGGCGCGGCTTGAGCTTCTCGGTCAGGAGTCCGCCGAAGAAGGTGACGACGGCGGCGAGTTGGAATCCGAGCGGGACGAGGAGCCAGCCGTCGGTGGTCGTGCCGAAGTGCTCGGGGTACCGGTAGAAGGCGATGAGCACGGCCAGGTGCAGGGCGGTGATCTTCGCGCAGTCCACGACGTGGTCGAGCCACTCCCCCGCTGGGCTGCCGCCGCCGCGCAGGCGGGCGAGCTGCCCGTCGGCGGAGTCGAAGGCGAAGCCGACGGCGAGACCGAGCCAGATCAGCAGACCGAGTGCCCAGGACGGCGTGGCGAGGGCCACCCCGGCGACGGCGGCGGAACTGAACCCCGCGCTGATCAAAGTGACTTGATTGGGTGTCAGTCCGGCGGCATACGAACCGGCCGCGAGGTAGCGACCCACGGGTCGGTTGACGAACCGCGAGTAGAGCGAGACCCCCTTCGCGGACTTCTGCGCGGATCTCAGCTCGGTCAGCGCGGTCCCGATCGTTCCCACGAACCCCCCCGGGTCGTTTCTGCGTACGGTCGAAAGCCGTACATCCGTACGTGATGATGGCGCACATCATCGCAGGACCCGGGAGGGGCGGGGGCCGAGGTGGCTCGAACCCGTCAGGCCTCCACGGCCTCGGCGTGGCGGTTCTCCTTGAGGGTGATCCGGCCCTTGCGGATGGTCGCCAGGCGTGGGGCGCGGCGGGCGATCGCGCTGTCGTGCGTCACCATCACGAACGTCAACCCGTGCTCCTTCCAGAGGCCTTCGAGCAGTTCCACGATCTCGTCGCGCATCGACTCGTCGAGGTTTCCGGTCGGCTCGTCGGCCAGGAGCACCTTGGGCCGCTTCACCAGGGCCCGGGCGATCGCGACGCGCTGCTGCTGACCTCCGGAGAGCTCGGACGGAAGGTGCTTCAGGCGCTCGCCGAGTCCGACGGAATCCAGCGCCTCGGCGGCCATGGCGCGCCGCTGGGACGCCTTCAGGCCCATCGGGACGAGCGCGGTCTCCACGTTCTCCTGGGCGGTGAGCGTGGGGATGAGGTTGAAGGACTGGAAGACGAAGCCGATGTTCTGACTGCGTACGCGCGTCAGCCGGCTCTCCGGCAGCTTCGCCAGGTCCACTCCGTCGAGCATCACGCTGCCCGCCGTGGGCCGGTCCAGGCCGCCCAGCATCTGGAGCAGCGTGGACTTGCCGCCGCCGGTCGGGCCCTGGATGACGAGCCGGTCGCCCTCGCTGATGGTGAGGTCGATCCCGGCGAGCGCGTCGACCTTCTCCTGGCCTCTGCGGTACTGCTTGGTGACGCCTGTGAGTTCGTACATGGTGCAACTCCTGCGATACGTGAAGGGGGTTCGGGCTTCCGGCTACTCGACGCGGCGCAGGGCGTCCGCCGGCCGCAGTCGCGAGGCACGCCAGGCGCCGAAGCCGCCGGCGACGAGCCCGCCGCCGAGGGCGAGGACCACGGCGAGACCGACGGTGGTGACGCTGACGGGAGCGGTGAGGGCGATGTCGAGGGTGTTGCCGGCGGCGCCTTCGCGGGCGGCGGTCATGCCGGGGCCGCCCATCATGCGACCGCCGCCGGGGCCGCCGCTGTTCAGTGCGCCGGCGCCGAGTTCGGCGGTGAGGGTGGGGCTGATGGCGGTCACGAGGTAGGCGCCGCCGAGGCCCACGGCGATGCCGAGCGCGCCGCCGATGAGGCCGTTGACGAGCGCCTCGCCCATGACCTGACGGGTGACCCGGCCGCTCTTCCAGCCCAGGGCCTTGAGCGTGCCGAACTCGCGCACGCGGCGGCTGACCGCGGAGGAGGTGAGCAGGCCGGCCACGAGGACGGCGGCGACGAGGACGGCGTACGAGAGCCACTTGCCCACGTTGGTGGCGAGGTTGGCGGCGGTGTCGAGGGAGCCGGAGACGGTCTCGGCGAGATCGGCGGAGGTGGTGACCGTGGTGCCGGAGACGTTCTTCTGGATGGCGGACTTGACGGCGTCGATCTTCGTCGAGTCGGTCGCCTTCACATAGACGGTGGTGATCTTGTCCTTGGAGTCCGACAGGGTCTGCGCCTGCTTCAACGGCAGATAGACCTGGGCGGCGGACTGTCCGCTGTCGGCGGTGGCGATGCCGACGATCTCGAACTTCACCGCCTTGACCGTGAGGGTCTCGCCGACGTCGAGGCCCTCCTGCTTGGCGTAGGCGCTGTCGATGACGACGACCTTGGCCTCGGTCTCGGAGGTCTTGAAGGTACGGCCCTTGGAGATCGTGGAGGTGGTGAGGGGGCCGAGCTCGGGGGCGGTGACGTCGGTGCCGTAGAGGGTGAAGGAGTTGACGTCGAAGGCGGCGCCACCGCCCTCGACGGTGCCGCCACCGCTGCCGCTGCCGCCGCCCGGGCCGCCGGGCTGGGCCTGCCGGGTGTCCTGCCTGACCTCGCCGCGCCTGAACTGGCCGTCGATCTTGAGGTTGGTGAGGCTGAGACCGCCGACGGCGTCGGCGACGCCGTTCTGCTTCGCGACGGTGGCGACGGTGGAGGCGGGCAGGGTCTGGAACCCCTGGACCATCAACCGGTCGCTGCTCTGCTCCTCGCCGTCCTCCCCGGCGTCGAACTCGAACCGCGGCCGCTGCGCCTGCCCGCCCGCCGCGGGCTCCTCACGGGCCTTGGTGACGGTCAGGTCGGTGCCGAGTCCGTAGAGGGACTCGAGGACCTGGGTCTGTGCCTGCTTCATCCCGGAGGCCACGGAGTTGACGACGATGACGAGCGCGATCCCGAGCGCGAGCCCGGAGGCGACGACGAGCGCCGCCTTTCTGCGACGGCGCAGCTCGCGCCGGAGGTAGGTGAAGAACATGGGCGCGAAGCTAGGTGCGCGTGGTGATGGCTGGATAAGGCCTGCGTGAGAGGGGGATGAGAGTCGGGGTGCCGCATGCGGCTCTTCGCGCGCGGGGCGCGGGCGGGGATCATTGGACGTCTACCCGGGGTGCCTTGCCTGGCCGCTACGTCGGAGAGCGGACGGCCGAGTGGACGGCCACCAAGCTCCGCTGGGGCCTCAGCGCCGACCAGGCCGGGGCCGACGCGCTGAAGGTGCACGCCGAGACCTGCGAGACCACCGTCGTCCACTACACCCCAGCCCTGGAGTCCTCAGCGTGGACGGGCACCTGGCCCACCAACGTGGTCACCGGCTTCGTCGCGGAAGCCGCGGCGGCAGGCCACCCATGTTCGACCGCCAGGCATACAAACAGCGGAACACGGTCGAACGCTGCATCAACCGCTTGAAACAGTGGCGAGGGATCGCGACCCGCCTGACTTCCGGAGCCATGTACGGACAGCGGGAGTGTCAGGCCGATCGTCGTGCTGATGCGGCCGCGGCTGGCGCCGGCGCCCAGAGCGTTCATTCCCATCCATTGCAATGATCAAGATGATGGCCGTTGCGTTAAGCTCCAAGCAGTTGCAACACTTTCCCGCTCTCCACCTGCGAAGATGCCAGATCTGTGCAACAGGGTTGTTGTCAGAAGATGGAAAGCAACGTAGCTTTTCCGTCATCGGAAACAACGGCTCAAGGAGAGCATGATGCAGAACTTCGACACCCCCGCCCCGGTCACCACCGTCC
>NZ_JBHWBS010000073.1:0-2915 GCF_042735655.1 Streptomyces sp. NPDC059567
TGCAGGGGGGACCCTGTGGGAGAGTAGGACGCCGCCGAACAATCTTTAGCCTCAACCCCCGGACTCTGTCCGGGGGTTGAGGCATTTTTGCGTTCAGGGGGCATGCGACCCCCTGTGTACAGGCTCGTCATGGCTGAGGGTAAGGTCAGGGGGCATCATTGGCACGTTCCCACAGGAGGCCCCCGGGTGGAGGTCCAGGAGACTCGCGTTCAGACGGACCGGGTCCTCACCATCCCCAACATCCTGAGCATGGCTCGCCTCGTCGGCGTGCCGCTCTTCCTGTGGCTGATTCTGCGACCTGTGTTCGGCGGTCCGAACAGCGATGGCTGGGCCTTGTTGGTGTTGATGCTCAGCGGCGTCAGCGACTATCTCGACGGTAAGCTCGCCCGGCGCTGGAACCAGGTCAGCAGCCTGGGCCGGCTCCTCGACCCCGCCGCCGACCGGCTGTACATCGTTTCCACCCTCGTGGGCCTCACCTGGCGGGAGATCCTGCCACTCTGGCTGACCCTCGCCCTTTTCGCCCGCGAGTTGATGCTGCTGGTGATGGTGGGTATCCTCCGCCGGCACGGCTATCCGCCGCCGCAGGTGAACTTCCTCGGGAAAGCTGCGACATTCAACTTGATGTACGCGTTCCCCTTGCTGCTGCTCAGTGACGGAACGGGCTGGCTTTCGTCACTCGCTGAAGTTTTCGGGTGGGCCTTCGCAGGATGGGGTACAACTCTCTATTGGTGGGCAGGGATCCTCTACGTGGTCCAGGTCCGTCGACTCGTCAAGGCGGATACCGCGGCCGATTGAGCCCGTCTGTCCTGTGCCGTGCAACGTCGCCGGCATGAACGAGGACGCCCTCGGGCCACTGAAGGACTGGTGAAGTCGGCAGGACCGTCGTCTCTTCAAGGAGGACGCTTCCGACATGAAGGCCGTCGTGATGGCCGGTGGCGAAGGTACCCGACTTCGCCCGATGACCTCGAGCATGCCCAAGCCTCTCCTGCCGGTCGCCAACCGGCCGATCATGGAGCACGTCCTGCGACTGCTCAAGAGGCACGGTCTCACCGAGACCGTCGTCACCGTGCAGTTTCTCGCCTCGCTCGTCAGGAACTACTTCGGTGACGGCGAGGAGCTCGGAATGGAGCTCACGTACGCCAACGAGGAGAAACCCCTCGGCACCGCGGGGAGTGTGAAGAACGCCGAGGAAGCGCTGAAGGACGACGCCTTCCTCGTCATCTCGGGAGACGCACTCACCGATTTCGACCTCACCGATCTGATCGCCTTCCACAAAGAGAAGGGCGCCCTCGTCACCGTCTGTCTGACGCGTGTGCCGAATCCCCTGGAATTCGGCATCACGATCGTCGACGAGGAAGGACAGGTCGAGCGCTTTCTCGAGAAGCCGACCTGGGGCCAGGTCTTCTCGGACACGGTGAACACGGGCATCTACGTCATGGAGCCCGAGGTCTTCGACTACGTCGAGGCCGACACCTCTGTCGACTGGTCGGGTGATGTCTTCCCGCAGCTCATGAAGGAAGGCAAGCCGATCTACGGCTATGTCGCCGAGGGCTACTGGGAGGACGTCGGTACTCACGAGAGCTACGTGAAGGCGCAGGCCGACGTGCTCGAAGGAAAGGTCCACGTCGAGCTCGACGGCTTCGAGATCTCGCCCGGTGTGTGGGTGGCGGAAGGCGCGGAGGTCTCTCCCGACGCCGTCCTTCGGGGGCCGCTGTACATCGGTGACTACGCGAAGGTCGAGGCGGGAGCCGAGATCCGCGAGCACACCGTCATCGGCTCGAACGTGGTCGTCAAGAGCGGCGCGTTCCTTCACAAGGCCGTCATCCACGACAACGTCTACATCGGGCAGCAGAGCAATCTGCGCGGCTGTGTGATCGGGAAGAACACCGACATCATGCGGGCCGCCCGGATCGAGGACGGTGCCGTCATCGGCGACGAATGCCTCGTCGGTGAGGAATCGATCGTTCAGGGGAACGTCCGGGTCTACCCCTTCAAGACCATCGAGGCCGGCGCCTTCGTCAACACCTCCGTCATCTGGGAGTCCCGGGGCCAGGCCCATCTCTTCGGGGCACGCGGGGTCTCCGGGATCCTGAACGTGGAGATCACGCCCGAGCTGGCCGTGCGGCTGGCGGGGGCGTACGCCACGACGCTGAAGAAGGGCGCGACCGTCACCACGGCGCGTGACCACTCCAGGGGTGCCCGAGCGCTGAAACGGGCGGTGATCTCGGCGCTCCAGGCCAGCGCCATCGACGTGCGCGACCTGGAGAACGTACCGCTGCCGGTGGCGCGGCAGCAGACCGCCCGGGGAAGCGCCGGCGGGATCATGCTGCGGACCTCGCCCGGCGTGCCGGACTCCGTGGACATCATGTTCTTCGACGAGCGGGGTGCGGATCTTTCGCAGGCCGGGCAGCGCAAGCTGGACCGGGTCTTCGCACGTCAGGAGTACCGGCGGGCGTTCCCGGGCGAGATCGGTGACCTCACCTTCCCGGCGAGCGTCTTCGACTCGTACACCGGCTCGCTGCTACGGAACGTGGACACGTCCGGGATCGCCGAGGCCGGTCTGAAGGTCGTCGTGGACGCCTCCAACGGCAGTGCGGGGCTCGTTCTGCCGAGCCTCCTCGGCCGGCTCCAGGTGGATTCGCTGGTGATCAATCCGGGTCTCGACGAGTCGAGGCCCACGGAGTCGGCGGAGACCAGGCGGGCCGGGCTCGTACGGCTCGGGGAGATCGTGGCGTCGGCGCGGGCCGCGTTCGGGGTGCGGTTCGACCCGGTGGGTGAGCGGCTGTCGCTCGTCGACGAGCGGGGGCGGCTCATCGGGGCGCACCCATCCGGCCAGGGCAGGCGCGAGCGGGGGGCCGCCGGGCGGCGCGCGGGGCGGGTGGCGGGGCCGGGGACGTCCACGAGCATCCCCGAGC
>NZ_JBHWBS010000073.1:2925-22756 GCF_042735655.1 Streptomyces sp. NPDC059567
CCCCGCGCGCGGCGGGGGGGGGCGCGGGGGGGGGCGGCGGGGGGGGCGGGGGGGCGGGGGGGGGGGGCGGTGCGCGGGGGGCGCGCGGGCGGGGGCCCGCCCCCCCGCGCCCCCGCGCGGGGCCGGATCATCGAGGACGACCGTTCGCTCCTGGTCATGCTCGACCTGGTGGCCGCCGAGCGGCGCTCGGGGCGGGTGGCTCTGCCGGTGACGACCACGAGGATCGCCGAGCAGGTCGCCGCGTACCACGGCACGCAGGTGGAGTGGACGACGACCTCGCCCGACGATCTGACGAGGGTCGGGCGTGAGGAGTCCACGATCTTCGGCGGCGACGGTCGCGGCGGGTTCATCATCCCGGAGTTCAGCAGCGTCTTCGACGGTGCCGCCGCGTTCGTGCGGCTCATCGGACTGGTGGCGCGGACGCAGCTCACGCTGAGCCAGATCGACGCCCGTATCCCGCGGGCGCATGTCCTGCGGCGGGACGTCGCGACGCCGTGGGCCGTGAAGGGGCTCGTGATGCGCCGGGTGGTGGAGGCGGCCGGGGACCGGTCGGTGGACACCACCGACGGGGTACGCGTCGTGGAGGCGGACGGTCGCTGGGTGATGGTGCTGCCCGACCCGGCCGAGGCCGTCACCCATCTGTGGGCCGAGGGGCCCGACGACTCCTCCGCGCAGGCGCTGCTCGACGAGTGGTCGAACGTGGTCGAGAGCGCAGGTCACTGACGGTTGGGGCGGATGTGCCGGGAGGTGTTCTTCGGACGCCTCCCGGCACTTCGGTGGGGCCATTCGGCGGTAGCACCCCCGACGTGCGACGATGTGCGGCATGTCGCAGCAGCACCCCGTTCGGAGCACCGGATCACCGCCCCCGCGTCCGGACGCGTCCATGTCGCTGCTGAACAACGTGATCGACCACGCGCTCGACGACGGTTACGCGGAGGCCTCGGCCCGGCGTGCGGCGGAGGGCGGCGGGCTGCCGCGGACACTGCGGGCCAAGCTCGGTCTGGCGGCCGGCCTGGTGCTCGCCGCGGCGGTGGTGACCGTGGGTGCCGCCGAGGCGCGGATCTCCGCGCCGGTCGTCGCCAAGGAGCGGCAGGAGCTCATCGGCCGGATCGACGCGGAGACCGCCGCGGCCGACAAGCTGGAGCAGGACGTCGAGAAGATCCGGGCCGAGGTCGGCGAGCGACAGCGCGCGGCGCTGGAGCAGCACGGCGGTGACCAGGCCGAGCTGGTGGCCCTGCTGTCGGGGGCGACCCCGGTGCACGGTCCGGGTGTGAAGCTCGTGGTCGACGACGCAAAGGACACCGAGCAGGGTGGCGGGGGTCCCCGGGAGAGCAGCGGGTTCTCCGACACGGGCCGGGTCCGTGACCGTGACATGCAGCGGGTCGTCAACGGTCTGTGGGAGTCGGGCGCCGAGGCCGTCGCGATCAATGGCCAGCGGCTCACGTCGCTGTCGGCGATCCGGGCGGCGGGCGACGCCATACTGGTCGACAACAAGCCGCTGGTGCCGCCGTACACGGTGCTTGCGGTGGGGGACGGGCAGCGGCTGAGCACCGCGTTCCAGGACAGCGCCGACGGCCAGTACCTGCACGCGCTGCAGGAGAACTTCGGGATCCGCACCAGCATCTCGGCCGAGATGGACGTGCGTCTGCCGGCCGCGCCGAGCCTGATCGTACGTACAGCAGAGCCGAGGGGAGCCGGGGCCGCCAAGCCCACCGGGCAGGCCACGGCCGACACAGGGAAGGGCACATCTTGATCGCCGTACTGGGCCTGATCGTGGGAGTGGTGGTCGGACTGTTGGTCCGGCCCGAGGTTCCGGCGGTGGTCGAGCCCTATCTTCCGATCGCCGTGGTCGCCGCCCTCGACGCGGTCTTCGGCGGCCTGCGTGCCATGCTCGACGGAATCTTCGTCGACAAGGTCTTCGTGGTCTCCTTCCTGTCGAACGTGGTGGTGGCCGCGCTGATCGTCTTCCTCGGCGACAAGCTGGGCGTCGGCGCGCAGCTGTCGACCGGCGTCGTCGTCGTGCTCGGCATCCGCATCTTCTCCAACGCGGCCGCCATCCGGCGGCACGTGTTCCGGGCGTGACGCGATGAGCAACGACGTGCACCCCGAGACGCCCGAGAACCCGGACGACGACAAGGCGACCCCGGCGACCCCCGCCGCGCCCGCCGAGCCCGGGAAGCAGCAGACCGGACGGCAGCGGCTGGCCGCGGGGCTGTGGCCGCCGCGGGTGAGCCGGGCCCAACTCATCGTCGCCCTGCTGCTGTTCGTCCTCGGTCTGGGGCTCGCCATCCAGGTCCGTTCCACCAGTGACAACAGTGCGCTGCGCGGCGCCCGTCAGGAGGACCTGGTCCGGATCCTCGACGAGCTCGACGACCGCACGCAGCGCCTGGAGGACGAGAAGGCGCGCCTGGAGAACCAGCGTTCCGAGCTGGAATCCAGCTCGGACCAGGCCGAGGAGGCGCGCAAGCAGACCCAGGAGAAGGAGCAGCAGCTCGGCATCCTGGCCGGCACGGTCGCCGCGGAAGGTCCGGGCATCACGCTGACCGTCGCGGGCGCGGCGGCGGCGGTCGAGTCGGACATGCTGCTCGACGCGATCCAGGAGCTGCGGGCCGCGGGCGCCGAGGCGATCCAGATCAACGACGTCCGGGTGGTCGCGGACAGCTACTTCTCCGGTGCGGGCAGCGACATAGAGATCGATGGAACGAAGGTGACCGCTCCGTACGTCTTCAAGGTCGTCGGCAAGCCCGAGGATCTCGAGCCGGCGCTCAACATCCCCGGTGGAGTCATTCAGACACTGGAGA
This sequence comes from Streptomyces sp. NPDC059567, assembly GCF_042735655.1. NCBI lineage: Bacteria > Bacillati > Actinomycetota > Actinomycetes > Kitasatosporales > Streptomycetaceae > Streptomyces > Streptomyces sp. NPDC059567. Next base: position 5,727 of record NZ_JBHWBS010000073.1, read on the forward strand.
AGGAGCAGGCCACGGCGACCGTGGCCAAGTCCGAGAAGATCGTCGTGGATGCCTTGCGACCTGCGAAGCGGCCTGACTACGCTCAGTCGTCCTCGCAGTGAGGCGGGGGTGCATGGCGGTCGCGCGACAAGGGGAAGTCGTTGCGGGGGGTCGCCGCATCACAAGCGTGGTGCGTGGTGGAAACTGTCCGGAGGATACGGACGTTGTGAAGGTGTCCGGGTCGGCAGGTGTGTTCATTCAGGGTTCGTCCTGCCCCACGGGCGGGTCTGTTTCGGTCAAGGGGAATCGCCCGTGAGTTTTTTTGCGAAGTTGTTCGGCAAGAGCGCACGCGAGGACGGCGGCAACGCCAAGCACCGCGCGCCGCGCCATGCCCAGAGCGAGGAACAGGGCGGCGAGCGTCCGCTGTTCCGTGATGAGGTCGGCGGCCAGGGCGGAGATGTCGCGGGCGCGCACGGCGCGTCGTCTGTTGACCCTGCCGGTGCCGGGCGCATAGGTTTCGGGGAACCATCAACCTCAAGTACGGGTGGAGGGTTCACCCCCGATCCGTATGCGACCCAGACCTCCGCGGGTCAGCCGCGGCAGGAGGATGCGTCCATGCCGGTGTGTACGAGGTGCGGTCACCGCAACACCGCGGACAGCCGCTTCTGCTCCCACTGCGGCACGCCGCTGCGGGGCGGGGCGCCCGTGGAGCGCGCGTCCGAGACGACGTCGACGATCTCGATCTCGGGCCTTGAGGCGTACGACGCCGAGGTCACCGGTCAGACCGCCGTGCCGTCCCTCTCGCCCGAGGCTCTGGCGGCCGTCGAGGCCCTGCCGGCCGGATCGGCCCTGCTCGTCGTACGCCGCGGTCCGAACTCGGGCAGCCGCTTCCTGCTGGACAGCGAGCTGACCACGGCCGGCCGTCACCCCCAGAGCGACATCTTCCTCGACGACTTCACCGTGTCGCGGCGCCACGTCGAGTTCCGGCGGGCGCAGGACGGCAGCTTCACCGTCGCCGACGTCGGCAGCCTCAACGGCACGTACGTCAACCGTGAGCCGATCGAGTCGGTGGTTCTGTCCAACGGCGACGAGGTGCAGATCGGCAAGTACCGGCTGGTCTTCTACTCGAGCCAGCGGGGCGTGTGACGCCTCCGGGAAGCCTTCAGGGAAGGTCCATGCTGCGAACACCGACGGGCGGTGCCGGACACGGCACCGCCACCGCGGGCGACCGGCTGGTCAGCATCGGGACGGTGCTGAACCAACTGCGTGACGAGTTTCCCGAAGTCACCATTTCCAAGATCCGGTTCCTGGAGGCCGAGGGGCTCGTCGAGCCCCGGCGGACGGCCTCCGGATACCGGAAGTTCAGCCCGCAGGACGTGGAGCGGCTCGCCCTGATCCTGCGGATGCAGCGGGACCACTATCTTCCGCTGAAGGTCATCCGGGAGCATCTCGACGCCCTCGCCCGGGGCGAGCAGGTCAAGCTCCCGTCCCCCAGCCCGCAGCGGGATCTGCTCGACGGGGCCTGGGAACCGGAGAGCGACCGTCCGACCGCCGCACGGGTGGGGCGGGCCGAGCTGCTCGCCTCCGCCGAGGTGAGCGAGGAGGAGCTCGCGGAGTGGGAGTCGTACGGGCTCATCGCCGCGGGAGCCGAGGGCGGCTACGACGCCGAGACCGTCACGGTCGCCAGACTTGTCGCGGATCTGGGGAGATTCGGTCTGGAACCGAGACACCTCAGGGCGGTCAAAGCGGCCGCCGATCGGGAGGCTGGGCTGGTCGAGCAGGTGGTCGCGCCGCTGCGCCGGCACCGTAACCCGCAGACCAGAGCACATGCGGAGGCCACCGCGAGGGAGCTCGCGGGGCTCTCCGTCCGGCTGCATGCGGCACTGGTCCAGACCGCTCTGGGGATCCGGCTTCAGTGATCTTGTGGGGGCCCGACTACCCAAACCGGTCGGGCACGTCCTAGGGTTGCTGTGTGAACGAGCTCGACGTTGTGGGTGTCCGGGTGGAAATGCCCTCCAACCAGCCGATCGTGCTCCTGCGTGAAGTGGGAGGCGATCGGTACCTCCCCATCTGGATCGGACCGGGTGAGGCGACCGCGATCGCCTTCGCCCAGCAGGGCATGGCCCCCGCCCGGCCGCTGACGCACGACCTCTTCAAGGATGTCCTTGAAGCCGTGGGCCAGGAGCTCACGGAGGTCCGCATCACGGATCTCCGAGAAGGCGTCTTCTACGCGGAGCTGGTCTTTGCCAGCGGCGTCGAGGTGAGCGCCAGGCCCTCCGACGCGATAGCGCTCGCCCTGCGCACCGGAACGCCGATCTACGGCAGTGACGGTGTGCTCGATGACGCCGGTATCGCGATTCCGGACGAGCAGGAGGACGAGGTGGAGAAGTTCCGCGAGTTCCTCGACCAGATCTCTCCCGAGGACTTCGGGTCCAGCAGCCAGTGAGGTTCAGCAGCCACTGAGGCGGGCCGGCCGTGGGCCGGCCGCCGGCCGTCGCGCGCCGGGTGCGGTCAGGGCATTCGAGTAGCCTTTCCCCGGAGAGAGACACGGGAAACCACTCTCAGGGTGATTATCACTCGGCGTGCCGAGTGTGGCGATCGTTGACGCACCCCGAGTGACTGCCTACCTTCGTGTGGGCAGGTCAAGGACGGAGGGTCGGCGTGATGAGCAGCGGCGACGGTACGGCAGGGGGCTCCCTCGGGCATGCGCCCGGGGAGAACGGTCCGTATCCGCTTCACGGCAGTGTGGGCGACTTCGGTACGGACGTGAGTGCGGGCGTGGCTGCGGCATCCGGGACGGACGTGGTGGGCTACCGCGGTCCGACGGCGTGTGCGGCTGCCGGGATCACCTATCGACAGCTGGACTACTGGGCGCGCACCGGGCTCGTCGAGCCGAGCGTGCGGCCCGCGTACGGATCCGGGACGCAGCGGCTGTACAGCTTCCGTGACGTCGTCGTTCTCAAGATCGTCAAGCGGTTCCTGGACACCGGGGTCGCGCTGCAGAACATCCGGGCCGCCGTGCAGCATCTACGCGCACGTGGCTTTCGCGACCTGGAGCGCATGACGCTGATGAGCGACGGGGCCACGGTCTACGAGTGCTCCTCGCCGGACGAGGTCGTCGACCTGCTCCAGGGCGGGCAGGGCGTCTTCGGGATCGCGGTGGGCGTGGTCTGGCGCGATGTGGAGGCGGCGCTCTCGCAGCTGCACGGGGAGCGCGTCGACACCGGCGAGACGCTGATCGGCCACAACCCGAGTGACGAGCTCGCGCGGCGACGGCGGGACCGGGCGGTCTGAGCGTCGGCCGGTCCGGGCGTCGTTCTGTGCTGGGCGTCGGCGTCGGCCGGTCGGTCCGGCGCGCGGGATCGCGTCGAGCGGGCGGGAGCGTCGGGCGGTCCGCGAGCGCCCGTACGTGTGTGCGGGTCGAATGTCAGTGGCGTAGGGCAGCATCGGACTTGTGAGAGCCGCGCCGACGATTCTGCATTTGGACATGGATGCCTTCTTCGCCGCCGCCGAGCAGGCGGCGAAGCCGAGTCTGCGCGGAAAGCCGGTGGTGGTCGGAGGGCTGGGCCCGCGCGGGGTCGTCGCGACCGCTTCGTACGAGGCGCGGCGTTTCGGGGTGCACTCCGCGATGCCGATGGCGCAGGCCCGTCGGCGGGCGCCCAATGCCGCCTATCTCGTGCCGCGCTTCGGCTTCTACCGGGGGATCAGCGAGCAGGTCATGGAGCTACTGGGGCGGCTGTCGCCGCTCGTGGAGCCGCTGAGCCTGGACGAGGCCTTCGTGGACCTGGAGGCCGGGGGTGTGGCCGACGACAGCGAGAGCGCGCGGGAGGCCGGTGAGCGGCTGCGCAAGGACATTCTCGCCACGACGGGGCTGACGGGGTCGGTGGGGCTCGCCGGGTCCAAGATGCTGGCGAAGATCGCCTCGGAGGAGGCGAAACCGGACGGGCTGGTGCTGATCGAGCCGGGCACCGAGCGAGAGCTGCTGGGGCCGAAGTCGGTGCGGATCCTGCCGGGCGTCGGGCCGGCCACCGGGGAGCACCTGCGGCGGGCCGGGATGACGACGGTGTCGGACCTGGCGGAAGCGGGCGAGGACGAGCTTGTACGGCTCCTTGGGCGGGCGCACGGGGCGTCCCTGTACCTCATGGCCCAGGGCTACGACGATCGGCCCGTGGTGGCCGAGAGGGACACGAAGTCGGTGTCGGTGGAGGACACCTTCGACGTGGACCTGCACGACCGGGTACGGATCCGGATGGAGGTGGAGCGGCTCGCCGAGCGGTGCGTGGGGAGGCTGCGGGCGTCGGGTCACTCGGGGCGGACGATCGTGCTCAAGGTGCGGCGGTTCGACTTCTCGACGCTGACGCGTTCCGAGACGCTGAGGGGGCCGACGGACGACACGGTGGTGGTGCGGGAGGCCGCGGGGCGGCTGCTCGAGGGGGTCGACACGACGGGCGGGGTCCGGCTGCTCGGTGTGGGGGTGAGCGGGCTCGCGGACTACACGCAGGAGGATCTGTTCGCGCAGGCGGCGGAGGCGGAGGCGGAGGAGCCGGGGGAGAGGGCCGGGGAGACTTCACCCGCGGAGGTGGCCCCGGAGCCGGAGGCTCCCGTCGAGCGGCGGTGGTCGCCCGGGCACGACGTACGGCATGCGGTGTACGGCGCCGGATGGGTGCAGGGCAGCGGGGTGGGACGGGTCACCGTGCGCTTCGAGGAGCCCGGGTCGGCGCCGGGGCGGGTGAGGACGTTCCTCGTGGACGACCCGGAGCTGGAAACGGGGGAGCCGCTGCCGCTGGTGGGGGGTGCGCCCGGCCTTCGGCCGGGCTTGTCCTCCCCCTGAGCTTCGCCAGGGGGTGCCTCCGTCGCGCTTCGCTCGCCGGTGCGGCGCGGAGCCGTCAGGCCTCCTCCTGGCCCGCCAGACGGCCGAAGTCCCGGTCCGGGGGTGGTGGGGGGAGGGAGATGTCGTAGTGGCGGTAGAGCTGGAGCTCCTGTTCGGGGGAGAGGTGGCGGCCCACGCCGAAGTCCGGGGCGTCCTTGATCAGGGACCGCTCGTACGGGATGTGGAGGCCGTCCTTGGCCAGCTCGCTCGGTTCCAGGGGGACGAAAGCGTCCCGGCTGAAGAGGCCTGTGCGGACTGCGGCCCACTCCGGGACGCCGGTCGCGTCGTCCAGGTACACCTCGTCCACGGTGCCGATCTTGTGTCCGTCGCGGTCGTACGCCTTGCGGCCGATCAGGCTGCGCGGATCGATGTCGGTCTGCACGGTCCCTCCAACGGGTCGCACTGCTCTACAAAGACTACGAAAGTGCACATCTGCGATGTCGGCCACTTGAGCGATGTCTTCCGGAACCTCGCTGGTAGGCTGGCTGTGGCTGTCGACCCTGTGCGGGAGAGTCCTCCGGAGAAACCTTTCGGAGGCGCCGAAGGAGCAAATCCTCCCCGGAATCTCTCAGGCCCCTGTACCGCACGGACGAGGTCACTCTGGAAAGCAGGGCGGACGTCCGACGGCATCCGCTCTCACCGACGGTGAAAGCCGGCGAGCCCCTTCGGCGTGCCGGTGAAGCTCTCAGGTTGAGATGACAGAGGGGGAGGCCGTCCGGGCACCCGCGCCGTTGGTGCCCCTCGCAGGTCGTGACGACCAGGAGGCCTCCGTACATGACCGCCAACCGCATTCCGCTCTCCGAACTCGAACAGGGCATCCCGTTCGAGCAGCGGCACATCGGGCCCGACGCCGAAGCACGGGCCAAGATGCTCGCGCAGGTCGGCTACGGCTCCCTCGACGAGCTCACGGACGCCGCCGTGCCGGACGTGATCAAGAACGCCGAGGCGCTCGGTCTGCCCTCTGCCCGTACCGAGGCCGAGGTCCTCGCCGAGCTGCGTGAGCTCGCCGACCGCAACCAGGTCCTCGCCCCGATGATCGGCCTCGGGTACTACGGCACCTTCACCCCGCCGGTGATCCTCCGCAACGTCATGGAGAACCCGGCCTGGTACACGGCGTACACGCCCTACCAGCCGGAGATCTCGCAGGGCCGTCTGGAGGCGCTGCTCAACTTCCAGACCATGGTCGCCGACCTCACCGGTCTGCCCACCTCCGGCGCATCCCTCCTCGACGAGGGCACCGCGGCCGCCGAAGCCATGGCGCTCTCCCGCCGCGTCGGCAAGGTCAAGAACGGTGTCTTCCTCATCGACGCCGACGCCCTGCCGCAGACCATCGCCGTCATCGAGACCCGCGCCGAGCCGACCGGTGTCGAGGTCGTCGTCGCGGACCTGTCCGAGGGCATCCCCGCCGAGATCGCCGAGCGCGGCGTCTTCGGTCTGCTCGTCCAGTACCCGGGTGCTTCCGGTGCCGTCCGCGACATCAAGCCGCTGATCGACGCCGCCCACGAGCTCGGCGCGATCGTCACCGTCGCCGCCGACCTGCTCGCGCTGACCCTGCTCACCTCGCCCGGTGCGCTCGGAGCCGACATCGCCGTCGGCACCACCCAGCGCTTCGGTGTCCCGATGGGCTTCGGCGGACCGCACGCCGGCTACATGGCCGTCCAGGACAAGCACGCCCGCTCCCTGCCGGGCCGCCTCGTCGGCGTCTCCGTCGACGCCGACGGCAACCGGGCGTACCGCCTCGCCCTGCAGACCCGCGAGCAGCACATCCGCCGCGAGAAGGCCACCAGCAACATCTGCACCGCGCAGGTGCTGCTCGCCGTCATGGCCGGCATGTACGCCGTCTACCACGGCCCCGACGGCCTCAAGGGCATCGCGCAGCGCACCCACCGGTACGCGGCGATCCTCGCCGCGGGCCTGAAGGCCGGCGGTGTCGAGGTCGTCCACGGCGACTTCTTCGACACCCTCACCGTCCGTGTGCCCGGCAAGGCCGCCGAGGCCGTCGCCGCCGCCCGCGAGACGGGCGTCAACCTGTACCTCGTCGACGCCGACCACGTGTCGATCTCCTGCGACGAGACCACCGGGCGCGCCCAGCTCGCCGCCGTGTGGGCCGCCTTCGGTGTCGACGCCGACATCGAGGCCCTGGACGCCGCCACCGAGGACGCGGTGCCCGCCGGGCTGCTGCGCTCGGACGCGTACCTGACCCACCCGGTCTTCCACGCGCACCGCTCCGAGACGTCGATGCTGCGCTACCTGCGCAAGCTCGCCGACCGCGACTACGCGCTCGACCGCGGCATGATCCCGCTCGGCTCCTGCACCATGAAGCTGAACGCGACCACCGAGATGGAGCCGGTGACCTGGCCCGAGTTCGGCCAGATCCACCCCTTCGCCCCGGTCGAGCAGGCGCAGGGCTACCTCACGCTCATCACCGAGCTGGAGGAGCGTCTCGCCGAGGTCACCGGCTACGACAAGGTGTCGATCCAGCCGAACGCCGGTTCGCAGGGCGAGCTGGCCGGTCTGCTGGCCGTCCGCGCCTACCACCGCGCCAACGGCGACGAGCAGCGCACCGTCTGCCTCATCCCGTCCTCCGCGCACGGCACCAACGCCGCGTCCGCGGTCATGGCCGGCATGAAGGTCGTCGTCGTCAAGACCGCCGACGACGGCGAGGTCGACGTCGCGGACCTGCGCGCCAAGATCGAGCAGTACCGCGACGAGCTGTCCGTGCTGATGATCACCTACCCGTCCACGCACGGTGTGTTCGAGGAGCACGTCGCCGACATCTGCGCCGAGGTCCACGACGCCGGCGGTCAGGTGTACGTCGACGGCGCCAACCTCAACGCGCTGGTCGGAGTGGCCAAGCCGGGCAAGTTCGGCGGCGACGTCTCGCACCTGAACCTGCACAAGACGTTCTGCATCCCGCACGGCGGCGGCGGCCCGGGCGTCGGCCCGGTCGGTGTGCGCGCGCACCTCGCGCCGTACCTGCCGAACCACCCGCTGCAGCCCACCGCCGGCCCGGAGACGGGCGTCGGCCCGATCTCGGCCGCCCCGTGGGGCTCGGCCGGCATCCTGCCGATCTCGTGGTCGTACGTGCGTCTGATGGGTGGCGAGGGCCTCAAGCGCGCCACGCAGGTGGCCGTCCTGGCGGCGAACTACATCGCCAAGCGCCTGGAGCCGCACTACCCGGTGCTCTACACCGGTCCGGCCGGCCTGGTCGCCCACGAGTGCATCGTCGACCTGCGCCCGCTCTCCAAGTCGACCGGCGTCAGCGTCGACGACATCGCCAAGCGTCTGATCGACTACGGCTTCCACGCGCCGACCATGTCGTTCCCGGTGGCCGGCACCCTGATGATCGAGCCGACCGAGTCCGAGGACCTGACCGAACTCGACCGCTTCTGCGACACGATGATCGCGATCCGGAACGAGATCGAGAAGGTCGCGTCGGGCGAGTGGCCGGCGGACGACAACCCGCTGCGCAACGCCCCGCACACCGCGGCGGCGCTGGGCGGCGAGTGGAACCACGCGTACACCCGCGACGAGGCGGTCTTCCCGGCCGGTGTCTCGGCCGCGGACAAGTACTGGCCGCCGGTGCGCCGGATCGACGGTGCGTTCGGTGACCGCAACCTGGTCTGCTCCTGCCCGCCGCTGGACGAGTACGACAACTGAACACGGGCGCGAGCGTGAGCACCGCCTGAGCGCCATCGGCAACCGGGCATGAGTCAGGGCCGGTTCGGAGACTTCTCCGGGCCGGCCCTTTGCGTGTTCCCTCGTACGGTGTGGTGCCCGACGTGCCCTGTCGTCAGGCGGCGGTCGTCACCCGGCCCGCCGTCAGCGGGCGGTGCGGGGCGATGATCTGGCCGTCCGGCAGCAGTTCACCGGTGTCCTCGAAGAGCAGGACTCCGTTGCACAGCAGGCTCCAGCCCTGCTCCGGGTGGTGCGCCATCAGTCGTGCCGCCTCCCGGTCGGCGGAGTGGGCGGTGGGACAGGCAGGCTGGTGCTGGCACATGGGTGGGTTCTTTCGCTGCGTCGTGGTGTCGGTCGTCCTGCGGCTCGATGCGGTGCTCATGGCCGCCCCCCGTTGTCGGTTCGGTTGGTCCAGTGTTCCCCTACGGACGTCGATCCGCAGGTATTTCACGGCAGCTCTTCCTACTGCATGAAGACGTATCACCCGGGCGGGCGGTTCAACTCAACTGGGCGGTCTCTTCGGATGGTTCGGGGTAGTCCTGGCGGGCTAGTCCGTACGGGGCGGGGTGTTCGACAGCGGCGTTCGGGCGCTTTCGGGCAGCGCGGCGCCCCGCGGCCCGGTCGGCCCGCGGGGCGTGCACGCTTCGGATGAGCTTCGGGTGCGGTGGTTCAGGCCGGCGCCGGAGTGCCGAACAGCGGTGGGGGCGCGAGGCGCAGGGTCAGGACGGGCAGCAGGTCGGCGACCCGGTGCGGTCGGTGGGAGGCGATGCCGGGCGGCGCCGGGGCGAGCGGGACCAGGAGGTCGGCCGGCGCGGGGGAGGCGGACCCCCCGTCGGCCTCCGTGTCTCCGTGGAGCCACAGCGTCAGCATGTACAGCTCCGGTACGGACAGCAGGCGCGGCTGGTACGTCGTGGGCAGCGTCTCGGCCTGGAGCAGGGCGCGTTCGGTGGCGGTGACGTACGGACCCTCGAAGAAGTGCGAGAAGGACCAGCCGTCGGGCGTGAGCATGGTGTCGGCGGCGGCGACGGCACGGTCGGTGCCCCGGATCAGGAAGCGCCAGCCGACGAGCCGCGTGCGCGGCTCCTGCCCTGACGGGACGACCTGGTCCCGTACGTCGAGGACATGGACGGGCAGGGGCAGCTCGGGGCTCAGCGGCCCCTGGGCGGCCCGGAGGGCGGGAGTTCGAGCCTCGCGGACGGCGGTGGGGGAACCGAGGGCCGCGAGGACGCTGCGCAGGGCCGGCGCGGGGGCCGGGGAGGGTCGGAGCATGGTGGGTCGCCTCTCACTCAGGAGACACGGTGATGCGTGGGCAGGTACGACGGCGCTGTGGGCTGCCGGAGAGGGGCCATGAAGTCATGACCGGGCGCCAACACTCTGCCTCGTTCGCGGAGTTTATACGAGACGTGTTCACACGTTGTTTCCGCTAGCGGTCCCCGATATTGCGAGCAAGGCGTCATCAGGCCTTGTTCCAGAGGGGATTCGCAACATTTGCGGTGAGGGTACTTCGTCTGCCTGCGGCTTCGTCGCCGCTGCGGACGGCCGAATATCGACCCCATGCTTTCCGCGGTTATGCCGACGGAATATGTCCTTTGTCGAGTGACCCCGGGATGTGCCGGACGGTTGCTCAATCCAGCCTACCTGGCGGTGGGGTGACTCCGCAGGCGTTATGGATCAGTCGGCTGGGCATCATGGTCCGTGACGCGCGCGGCCGTCGCCGTGGCCGCCCAATCGGGGAGGGACGCTTCGATGGGGGAGAAGGTCGTGGCAGACGGGTTCGACCTGTCCGATCGGCAGAGATACCGCCGGAAGCTCCAGCAGTGTCTGGCGGGGCTGGCGAGGCTCCTGGCGGAGAAGAGGTTCGACCGTCCGCGGAATCTGATGGGCCTGGAGATCGAACTCAATCTCGCGGGCGTGGACGGTATGCCGCGGATGGTGAATGCGGAGGTCCTGGAGCGCATCGCGAGCCCGGATTTCCAGACGGAGCTCGGAATGTTCAACCTGGAAGTGAACATCGCTCCGCACCGTCTCGGCGGCCGGGTATTCGACCGGCTCGCGGAGGAGTTGAGGACCGGTCTGGGATATGCCGACCGCAAGGCCCGTGAAGTCGAGGCCGGCGTCATCATGATCGGAATTCTGCCGACGCTCTCGCAACATGATCTCGTCTTCGAGAACCTTTCGGCCGTCGACCGGTACACCCTGCTCAACGATCAGATCGTCGCCGCCAGGGGCGAGGATTTCAGCCTCGACATACAGGGGGTCGAGCGCCTCACCTGCACGTCCACGTCGATCGTGCCCGAGGCGGCCTGCACTTCCGTGCAGTTGCACCTCCAGGTCACCCCGGCCCGTTTCGCCGCGGTGTGGAACGCGGCCCAGGCCGTGGCGGCGGTCCAGATCGCCGTCGGCGCCAACTCGCCGTTCCTCTTCGGCCGGGAGCTCTGGCGAGAGTCCCGGCCGCCGCTGTTCCAGCAGGCCACGGACACCCGACCGCCGGAGCTCCAGGCGCAGGGTGTCCGGCCGCGCACCTGGTTCGGGGAGCGGTGGGTGGATTCGGCGTACGACCTGTTCGAGGAGAACCTGCGGTACTTCCCCCCGCTGCTGCCGATCTGCGACGAGGAGGACCCGCTGCTCGTCCTCGACCAGGGCGGGGTGCCGCGCCTGCAGGAACTCGTCCTGCACAACGGAACGGTCTACCGCTGGAACCGGCCGGTCTACGGCTGGGTGGACGGGGTCCCGCATCTGCGCGTGGAGAACCGGGTGTTGCCGGCCGGACCGACGGTCACCGACGTCGTCGCCAACGCGGCCTTCTACTACGGACTGGTACGGGCGCTGGCCGAGGAGCCCCGGCCCGTGTGGAAGAGGCTCGCGTTCGAGGACGCCGCCGCGAACTTCGACGCCGCCTGTCGCCATGGGATCGAGGCGGAGCTGCGCTGGCCCAGGCCCGGGCGCTCGGGCGGGGTCTCCACGGTGTCCGCGGTACGTCTCGTCCTCGACGAGCTGCTGCCGCTGGCCGCGTCGGGGCTCGACGCCTGGCACGTCGAGCCGGCCGACCGCGACTTCTATCTCGGCGTGATCGAGGAACGCTGCCGCGGCCGGGTCAACGGTGCCTCCTGGCAGGCCGAGACCTTCCGGCGGGCACGGGAGTCCGGCCTCGACCGCGAGGCGGCCCTGGCGGCCACGACCCGCCGGTACGCGGAGCTGATGCACGGCGGCGAACCGGTGCACCGGTGGCCGCTGGGCATCGAATAGGGATCCGCCGGCGCCCGGGCCGGTGTCGAGTAGCAGTCCTCCGGCCCCCCGGATCGGCGCCCGGGCTGGTGTCGAGCAGAAGTCTCTGCCTCCCGGAATGGCGCCCGGCCCGGCCCTTCGCGCATGATCTCCGTACCCGGAACGCGATGGGGAAGTGGAGACAGGTGTGGTGTCGGAGCAACGAGTGGTCGCCGATTCTCTTCCTCCCGACGGCCTGCCGCGCCGGATCCTGCGGTCCGAGACCCTGATCGTCCTGGCGCTCTCGCTCGGTGCGAGCGCGGTGTCGTCCTTCATCAGCTTCGTCGGCTCGCTGACCAAGCCCGGCGGACTGAAGGAGCAGGCGGCGACGCTCAACGGCTCGTTCGCCCCCGGGCGGCCCTGGCTCGATCTGGCCTGGCAGCTCTTCGGCATCGCCACCGCGCTGGTGCCCGTCCTGCTCGTCGCGCATCTGCTGATGCGGGAGGGCTCCGGGATGCGCGCGATCGGTTTCGACCGGACCCGGCCCTGGCCGGACCTCGGGCGGGGCGCACTGGTGGCCGCCGTGATCGGCAGCGCCGGCCTCGCCTTCTACCTGGGCGCCCGGGCGACCGGCTTCAATCTGACCGTGGTGCCGGAGTCGCTGCCGGACGTGTGGTGGAAGTACCCCGTCCTGATCCTGTCGGCGATCCAGAACTCCGTACTGGAGGAGGTCATCGTCGTCGGCTATCTGCTGCGACGCCTCGGGCAGTTGGGCTGGACGCCGATGGCCGCGCTGGTGGCGAGCTCGGTGCTGCGCGGTTCGTACCACCTGTACCAGGGGGTCGGGGGCTTCATCGGCAACGTCGTGATGGGCGTGGTCTTCGTGCTGCTCTACCGCCGCTGGGGGCGGGTGGGTCCGCTGGTCGTGGCGCACGCGCTTCTCGACATCGTGGCCTTCGTCGGCTACGGACTGCTGGCCGGGAAGGTGGATTGGCTGCCCACCATCTAGACGGGAGAACGGCGGAAAGGGGGCGTGCGGCGACGGCCGTGCGCCCCCTTTCCGCGTATCCGGGTCCTGATGTCGGGGACGGCGGCTCAGGCGTGCAGCTCGCCGTCGACGACGGTGACCGCGTGGCCGGTCAGCAGGGTGCGGTCGCCGCGCAGCCGGGTGTGGACGATGCCGGTGCGGGCGCCGCCCTGGAACCCGGTCAGGTCGTCGCGGCCGAAGCGCGCGGACCAGAACGGGGCGAGGGCGGTGTGGGCGCTGCCGGTGACCGGGTCCTCGTCGATGCCGACACCCGGGAAGAAGCCGCGCGAGACGAAGTCGTAGCCGCGCTCGGGCTGTTCGGCCGCGGCGGTCGCGATGACACCCCGGTCGGAGAGGTGCGCCAGGGCCGCGAAGTCGGGCGTCAGGGACCGGACGGTCGCCTCGTCACGCAGCTCGACGACGAGGTCGCCGATGTGGGCCGAGGTGTCGTGGACGGAGACGGCCTCCGCGCCCAGCGCCTTCTCCAGGCCCTCCGGGGCGGGTACCTCGGTCAGCGTGGAGGTCGGGAAGTCCATCGTGATGGTGCCGTCGTCCGCGGCGGTGGCGCTGAGGACGCCGCAGCGGGCGGCGAACCGTACGGTCCCGGTCGCGGCGCCGGTCGTGTGCAGGACGTGGGCGGTGGCGAGGGTGGCGTGGCCGCACATGTCGACCTCGGTGGCGGGGGTGAACCAGCGCAGGGCCCAGTCGGCCTCGCCGCCGGGCGGCAGCGGGTGCGCGAAGGCGGTCTCGGAGAGGTTGACCTCGGCGGCCACCTTCTGGAGCCAGTGGTCGTCGGGGAAGGAGTCGAGGAGGAGGACCCCTGCCGGATTGCCGGAGAAGGGCCGGTCGGTGAACGCGTCGACGATTCGGATCCGCATGGCACGGAACGTACCGGCGCCGTAAAGCCGCAGGCCAAGGCCAATCAGGGATGACTGGACCTGTCGGGTGTTGGCAAACGAACTGTTCCGATATATCGTTGACGCATCGCGACAGTTCAACGATGTACCCGATGGAAGGAGCGTTGCGATGCGTTCACATGGACACGAACACGGACATGGAGACTGCGGACCCGGCCCTCGTGGTCGGGGCGGCTCTCGCGGTGACTTCGAGGGGCGGCGTGCCGCCTTCGGGCAGTTCGGGCCGGGCTTCGGCGGCGGACCGTGGGGCGGAGGCCCCTTCGGAGGTGGCAGGGGCCGCGGCGGTGGCCGGGGACGGGCGCGGCGCGGAGATGTCCGCGCCTCGATCCTCACGCTGCTGAAGGACCGCCCGATGCACGGTTACGAGATGATCCAGGAGATCGGAGAGCGCAGCGGCGGGGCGTGGAAGCCCAGCCCCGGCTCGGTCTACCCGACCCTGCAGCTCCTCGAGGACGAGGGGCTGATCGTCAGCGAGAGCGAGGGCGGCAAGAAGCTGTTCACGCTCACGGAGGCCGGCCGCGCCGAGGCCGAGTCGGGACCGGAGGCCCCCTGGGAGGAGGCCGGGCGTGGCGTCGACTGGGAGGCCATGAACGAGGTCCGGCAGGCCGGCTTCGGCCTGATGGAGGCGTTCGGCCAGGTCTGGAAGACAGGCAGCGCCGAGCAGCGGCAGAAGGCCATCGCGGTGATCAACGAAGCCCGTAAGAAGCTGTACCTGATCCTGGCCGACGAGCACTGAGTCGACCGGACGGAGGGGGCCCCACGGCGTGTGTCGTGGGGCCCCTCCCGTGTGCGTGTCGGGTGGCCGCTCAGGCCACCAGGCCGGCCAGCTTCCGGAGGGACTCGTTGAGTGCCGCGGTGGCCGAGTCCTTCAGCTTGCCCGCCATCAGCGAGACGGCCGCGCCGGTGAACTCGCCGTCGATCCGGACCGTGGTGGCGTCCCCGTCCGCCGCGAGCGAGTAGCGCGTGCCGACGTTGACCCCCATGGGGCCCTTGCCTCGGATGGCCAGCACCCGGGTGGTCTCCAGCTCCTCGACCGTCCAGGTCACCTCGGCGGGGAAGCCCATCAGCTTCATGTTCTCCGCGAAGGTGGCGCCCTGCTCGAGCGTGGCCGGACCGCCGTTCGGGAAGCTGGTGTGGGTGGCGTTCCACTCGCCGTACGAGGTGAAGTCCGTCAGCTGCGCCCAGACCTTCTCGGCCGGCGCATCGATCCGTGCCTCCGCGCTGACTTCGGCCATACGACCACCCCTTCACGGGTTCGCGTGTTCTCGTCGGTCTTCGGTGTCGACGGAACGTAGCCGGGCGGTCCTCAACATTCAATACTGATGAACCGTCAGTTCTTCGACTTCGCCGATCCACCACATCTGCGCGGAGTCGAACCAGTCGGAGGCCCGTGGCCCGCCGCCCTCGTCATGGCAGAGGAACGCGGCCCAGAAGAGATCGGCCGGCAGCGCTTCCCGCGGTGCGTACACGCGGTAGACGTACTGCCGCCCGTCGAGTGCGAGCAGGGCGACCATCCAGAACATACTCACAGGACGAAACGCGAGGGCGCCGTGGTTGCATTCGGGGCGCAAGGCAAGGCGGCGCGCGCCCCCAGGGGGAGAACATCCCGAATCTCCTCCGTAGGGATGAGGAACCGCTCGCCCGTGCCCAACTCCCGTGGGATGCGCACATGCTCCTCCGCGCGGATGTTCCGGCCGTCCGGGACTGATGAGGTGGGAGGGTGCATAGTCCTGTCCCTCGCGTGCCCCGACAGCCCGTGGCGCGCCGCCCGGAAATCCAGCTCAGCCGCCTGACCGCCGAACTCGCGACGGTCGTGGCGAGCGCGCGCCGCAGAGCCCTGCGTGACGGGGACCGGCAGATCGACACCGCCCATCTGCTCCACTCGCTCATCGAATCCGATCCCGAGGTCGGCGCCGCCTTCGCGGGCGGGCCGCAGCTCGCGCGCGTCCTCGGCTATCTCGTCCAGCGCTCCATCGGCTACGGCCTGCGCTGGCAGGGCTCCGTGGAGGACTCCGGCGCCCTGGGAACCGTGCGCGACGCCGATCCCGCGGCGGACGGCTGGTCGCCCGCCGCGGCCGCCGCGATGGACCGCGCCGGGGAGCGGGCCGCGCTGCGCGGCGAGCCACGCGCGCGTGGCCTCGATCTCCTGGCCGTGATCGCCGCGGATCCGGAGAGCCGGGCGGTCGAGGTGCTCGGCCGGGCGGGGGTCGATCCGCTCGTCCTCGCCGACCGGATCGGGGAGCTGTCTCAACAGGTGTAACGGGGGTTACGCACCTGACGCAGTCCTGTCATGATGGCCCGATGCACGCGTCTCAGGGGAGAAGCGCCGGCCTGGGACTCGCCCTGGCCTCGGCCTTCGCATTCGGTGGTTCAGGTGTGGCGGCGAAGCCGCTGATCGAGGCAGGCCTCGATCCGCTCCATGTGGTGTGGCTCCGGGTGGCCGGCGCCGCCCTCGTCATGCTCCCGGTCGCCTGGCGCCACCGCGACCTGCTGCGCCGCAAGCCCGTGCTCCTCGTCGGCTTCGGACTCCTCGCCGTCGCGGGCGTCCAGGCCTTCTACTTCGCCTCGATCTCCCGGATCCCCGTCGGGGTCGCGCTGCTCATCGAGTACCTCGCCCCCGCCCTCGTCCTCGGCTGGGTCCGCTTCGTCCAGCGCCGGCCGGTCACCCGCGCCGCCGCGCTCGGCGTCGTCCTCGCCGTCGGCGGTCTGGCATGCGTGGTGCAGGTCTGGTCGGGGCTCAGCTTCGACCTGCTCGGACTGCTGCTCGCGCTCGGCGCCGCCTGCTGCCAGGTCGGCTACTTCGTCCTCTCCGACCACGGCGGCGACGAGTCCGACCCGGTCGACCCGCTGGGAGTCATCGCGTACGGACTCCTCAT
This sequence comes from Streptomyces sp. NPDC059567, assembly GCF_042735655.1. Classification (NCBI taxonomy): domain Bacteria; kingdom Bacillati; phylum Actinomycetota; class Actinomycetes; order Kitasatosporales; family Streptomycetaceae; genus Streptomyces; species Streptomyces sp. NPDC059567. Next base: position 22,278 of record NZ_JBHWBS010000073.1, read on the forward strand.
CGGCGCGCTCGTGCTCACCGTCGTCGCCCGGCCGTGGGGGATGGACTGGTCCCTGCTCGGCGGCGACGCCGACATGAACGGCACGGGAGTGGCCGCCTGGCTGCTCCTCGGATGGATCGTGCTGATCGCCACGGTCCTCGCCTACGTCACCGGGATCGTCTCGGTGCGCAGGCTCTCACCGCAGGTGGCCGGTGTCGTCGCCTGCCTGGAGGCCGTGATCGCGACCGTACTGGCCTGGGTGCTGCTCGGCGAGCACCTGGCGGCGCCGCAGATCATCGGTGGCGCGGTGGTGCTCGTCGGTGCGTTCATCGCCCAGTCGTCGACGCCGAAGCCTGCCTCGGCGGAGCCGGTGGCCGGTTCGGAGGCCGAGGTCGGAGCCGGGGGGGGGGGGGGGGGGGGCGCCCCGGGGGGGGGGGGGGGGGGGGGGGGGGCGCGCGCCCCCCGCGCCGCGGTGTGCCCCGCGCGGACCGCCCCCCGGG
>NZ_JBHWBS010000073.1:22766-24179 GCF_042735655.1 Streptomyces sp. NPDC059567
GCCCACGCTGCGGGGGGGGGGGGGGGGGGCGGGGGGGGCGGCGTGGGGGGGCGCGGGTGGGGGGGGGGGGCCCGCCCCCCCCCCGGGGGCAGGGTCCGGGGCCGGTGCGAGCGACCCGGAAGCCGAGTTGTCCGCCGGTCGGACCGCCCCGTAGGGTGCCGATCATGCATTCGACCGTACTTCCGCCCCCTGCCGCTTAGGCGCGGGCGGCACTCTCCCTGACGAAGACCGGGCTCGGGCAGTCCCCGAGCGGCTCGTCGCTGCCCGCATGCGGACTCGAGCGACCACACCACCCCGTCTTCACACGGAGAAGCACGTGTCGAACTCCTCCACGTCCGCGGCAGACATGCCTGCCATCGGGCGCAGTCTCCTCTATCTGATCGTCGCCGGCGTCGCCTGGGGCACGGCCGGGGCCGCGGCCTCGCTGATGTTCCGGGTCAGTGACATGGGCCCGCTGGCGCTGTCCTTCTGGCGCTGCGTCGGCGGCCTGGTCCTGCTGCTCGGGGCGCTGGCCCTGCGGCCAGGACGACCCGCCGCCCAGGCGGTGGAACCGCGCAGGCGACGGCTGATCCGCGTCCTCGGTACGGGGATCGGGCTGACCGTCTTCCAGAGCGCCTACTTCGCCGCCGTCGAGGCGACCGGGCTGGCCGTCGGCACCGTCGTCACGCTGGGCGCGGGCCCCGTACTCATCGCGCTCGGCGCCAGGCTCACCATGGGCGAACGGCTCGGCGGCGGTGGCGCGGCCGCCGTGGGCGGGGCGCTCGCGGGACTGGCCGTCCTCGTTCTGGGCGGCGAGAGCGGCGAGGTCAGGCCGCTCGGCGTGGGCTTCGCGGTGCTCTCCGCCGCCGGGTACGCGGCCATCACCCTGCTGACCCGGTGGCTCGGCCGCGACGGCGGTGGCTCCGACGCGCTGTCGACGACCACCTGGGCCTTCGCCATCGGCGCGGTGGGGCTGCTGCCGATGGCGGCCGTCGAGGGCCTGTTCCCGCACACCGACCAGCCCGTGCAGGTGCTCGGACTGCTGGTGTACGTGGCGGCGGTGCCGACCGCGCTCGCCTACGCGCTCTACTTCGCCGGGGCGGCGGTGGTCCGCGCGGCGACCGTGTCCGTGATCATGCTGCTCGAACCGGTGAGCGCGGCGGCGATCGCGGTGACCGTGCTGGGGGAGGAGCTGACCGCCGCCACCGTGGTGGGCACGTTGCTGCTGCTCACGGCGGTGACGGGGCTCGCTTTCGCGGAGGCGCGGGACGCCGCTGTGCGGCGCGCGGAGGCCCCGGCCTAGTCCGGCGGGGTGGGGGCGGCCCGGTGGGGAGTGTCCACCCTGCCCCCCCCCCCCGCGGGCCCCCACCAAGGGTGGCACCCCCCCCCCCCCAGACCCCCCCCCCCCCCACCTCACACCCCCCCCCCAGCAGG
>NZ_JBHWBS010000073.1:24189-39715 GCF_042735655.1 Streptomyces sp. NPDC059567
GGGGGGGGGGGGGGGGGCCGCGGGGGGGGGGGGGGGGGGCCCCCGGGCTGGGGGGGGGGGGGGGGGGGGGCGGGGGGGGGTGGCCCCCCGGGCCCGCCCCTACGGGCGTCGACGCACCTGGTGTGCCGCCGCCTCGGCGTCTCCTCGCCCCGCCCTCGACGTCAGGCCCTCCACGATGCGGTCCTGGACCGGCTCCGGCTTGTGGTTCGCGTACTTGAACTTGGCCCGGACCTCCGTCACGTCGAGGCGCAGCACCCGCAGCCCCGACAGGAGGCGGCCGAAGGGAGCCTCGCCCGGCGCGACCGGGTCGGTGCCGCCCCCGGGCTGGAAGTGGGCGACCTGGCGGTTCAGCGACTCCGCCTTCTCCGCCGGGTCGTCGACCACGTGCGCCGTGCAGCGCAGCTGGACCGCGGCGTAGAAGGACGTGGGGGTGCCGTGCTCGGCCGGGGCGCCCTCCGGGGCCGCCCACGGGCCGGGCACGAAGGCGTAGTCGTCGACCACGCTGAGCAGGACCGTGGGGTTCTGCTCCAGGGCCCGCCAGAGCGGGTTGGGGCGGGCGAGGTGGGCCAGGACCTGCCCGTGCGGGCCGGGCTCGGAGTCGTACCGGAAGTGCATCGGTTGCACCCACGGCGGCTCGCCGGGCAGTCCGTTGACGGCGAGCTGGCCGAAGTCGTGGCGGGCCAGCCAGTCGCGCCACTCTCTGTCCTCGTGGGCGGCGTCCCAGGGATGGATCAGCATGGCGCGGCCCTCAGAGGACGGAGAGGTAGGCGGGCAGGGCGATGGCCGGGTCGTGGTCGTCGGCCGGGATCGGCGCGCCGTACGTCTTCCGTACGGGGATCACACCGCTCCAGTGCGGGAGGTTCGCGTCCTCCGGCTCGTCGTTGGGGCCGCCGGTGCGGACCTTGGCGGACACCTCGTCGAGGTCGAGGCGCAGGACGGCGGTGGCCGCGAGCTCCTTGGTGTCGGCGGGGCGGGAGTCCTGGGAGCGGCCCGGCACGACGTGGTCGACCAGGGCGTCGAGGGCGGTGCGCAGTTCCTCGGGGTTGGTGACCTGGTGGGCGGTGCCGTGGACCACGACCGAGCGGTAGTTGATCGAGTGGTGGAAGGCGGACCGGGCCAGGACGAGACCGTCGACGTGGGTCACCGTCAGGCAGACGGGCAGGCCGGGGGCCTCTTCGCCGCCGGTGCCCGCCATGCGGAGCGGGCGCGAGCCGGTGGAGCCGTGGACGTAGAGGCGGTCGCCGATCCGGCCGTAGAGCGTCGGCAGCACGACGGGGGCGCCGTCGCGGACGAAGCCGAGGTGGCAGACGTACGCCTCGTCGAGTATCGAGTGCACCGCCGCACGGTCGTACGAGGCGCGGTGGCGGGAGCGGGTGGGGATGGTCCGCTCGGTCGGCTCGTAGGAATCCGTCATTGCGCTCTCCATTGCACTAGTGCATAATCTGTTTTGTGCTAGGAGAGTATCGGATCGAAGGCCGTCGCGCATCGGAGATCGCCGCCAGTGTCGAGCGCGGGGTGGCGGACGGGGCGCTGGAGGCCGGTCAACTGCTGCCGCCTATGCGGGAGTTGGCGACCACGCTCGGTGTGAACCCGAACACGGTCGCGGCCGCGTACCGGACCCTGCGGGAGCGCGGGGTCATCGAGACGGACGGGCGGCGGGGCAGTCGGGTGCGGCCCAGGCCCGCGACGACGGCCCGCGGGTCGATCCGGGTGGAGGCCCCCGCAGGCGTACGGGACGTCGGCAAGGGCAATCCGGACCCGGCCCTGCTGCCCCCGCTGGGTGAGGCGCTCGCCGAGGCGGCGCGGCGCGAGGCCGAGCGGCCCGGCATGTACGCGGAGGCCCCCGTCGACGAGGGGTTCGCCCGGCTCGCGCGGGCCGCGCTGGACGCCGACGGTGTCCCCGACGGTCCGATCGCGGTCGCCTCCGGGTCGCTCGACGCCATCGAACGGGTGCTGGCCGTCCACCTCAGGGCGGGGGACGCCGTCGCCGTCGAGGACCCGGGCTGGGGGAGCCTGCTCGACCTCGTTCCGGCGCTCGGCCTGCGGGCGGTCCCGATGGCCGTCGACGACGAGGGGCCGCTGCCGGAGGCGGTGGCGGGGGCGCTGCGGGAGGGCGTACGTGCGGTGATCGTCACCGACCGCGCGCAGAACCCGACCGGTGCGGCCATCGGCGCGACCCGCGCCGCCGCCTTGCGCCGGCTCCTCGCCGACCATCCGGACGTGCTGCTCGTCGAGGACGACCACGGCCACGGCATCGTCGATCTGCCGCTGCATCCGCTGGCGGGGGTGACCCGTCACTGGGCCTTCGTGCGCTCGGTGGCCAAGGCGTACGGGCCGGATCTGCGGATCGCCGCGTTCACCGGCGACGCGGAGACCGTCGACCGGGTCCTCGGGCGCCAGCGGCTCGGCCCGGGTTGGGTCAGCAGGCTGCTCCAGCGCACCGTGGCGCACCTGTGGGCGACGGGCGCGGTGGACGCGGCGGCGGTCGCGGGCTCCTACGCGGAGCGGCGCGACGGGCTCGTGCGCGCGCTGCGGCGGCGGGGCGTCGAGGCGCACGGGCGGAGCGGGATGAACGTATGGGTGCCGGTCTCGGACGAGACGGGCGCGGTGACCCGACTGCTCGGCGCGGGCTGGGCGGCGGCCCCGGGCGCCCGCTTCCGTCTGGCGGCGGGCCCGGCCGTCCGGCTGACCGTCTCCGGCCTGACCCCCGCCGACGTCGAGGCCCTGGCCGACGCGGTCGCGGGAGCGGTGGGCCCGGCGCCGGCACGGAGTTACGGCTGACGGGCAGAAGGCCCGGACTCCGCCGGTCCGGGTCACGTGCGGTGCCTTACGGGCGGCTTGCCGTGGCCGCCGGCTCGGGAACGGCCGGCTTGGGCGGCGTGGCGGCCGCGCGGACGACGCTTCGGCCGGAGCGGGGACGGGTCTGGGTGAGGGCCGCGCCTGCCAGGACGATGACGGCGCCCACCGGGGTGTTCCAGCTCAGCTGCTCGTCCAGGAGGGCGACGCCCGCCGCCGTGGCGATGACCGGGATGAAGTACGTGACCATCGCCGCCGTGGTCGGGCCCACCTCGGAGACCACGCCGTACTGCAGCAGCATCGCGTACCCCGTGCCCAGCACCCCCAGGGCGATCACCGCGAGCAGCGGAACGATCTCGATCGACGACGGAAGCGAGGTGAACAGGGGCGTCACCACCGCCAGCTGCAGCGTCGCCAGGCCCACCTGGGACCCGGCGAGGGAGAGGTTCGACGCTCCCGTGCCCGTCAGCGTGCGGCGGACGTAGATCCAGCCCACCGCGTAGCTGAACGAGGCGAGCAGCGCCAGCATCGTGCCCGTGACGTCCAGGCCCGAGAAGCCCTGCCAGACGCCGAGCACCGTCAGCACGCCGATGAACCCGATGCCCAGACCCGCCGCCCGCACCCGCGTCGGACGGTCCTCCGAGAGCGCCACGAGCGACAGGACCATGCCCCACAGCGGCGTCGTGGCGTTGCAGATGCCCGCCAGCGTCGAGGGGATCGTCAGCTCCGCGTACGAGAAGAGCGAGAACGGCAGGGCGTTCAGCAGGAACGCGGCGACCGTCAGGTGAAGCCACGTCCGGCGACCGCGCGGCAAGCGCTCGCGCTTGAGCAGCATGGCGACGGCCAGTACCGCCGTACCGAACAGGAGACGGCCGAAGGTCACCTGGAACGGTGCGAACCCCTCCGTACCGACCTTGATGAAGAGGAAGCTGAAGCCCCAGATCAGGGCCAGCACACCGAAGCGAATCCGCCAATCGACCGTCATGGGATCCAGAGTGACGGCTGCCATCTCGTAGAACAAGCGAGACTAATTGAATCCGTTCCCTTAGCATTGCTTACATGTTGAACCTGGAGCGCTTGCGGACCCTGGACGCCGTCGCACGGCACGGCTCCGTCAGCGGAGCCGCCGACGGACTGCACGTCACCACCTCGGCCGTCTCGCAGCAGCTGTCCAAGCTGGAGCGGGAGATCGGCCAACAGCTGCTCGCCAAGAACGGCCGGGGCGTGCGGCTCACCGACGCCGGACTGCTCCTCGCCGAGCACGCCGCGCGCATCCTCTCCCAGGTCGAGGTCGCGCAGGCCGACATCGAGGCGCAGCGCGGACAGGTCGTGGGAGAGGTCCGCATCGCGGCCTTCCCCACGGTCGCGCGCGGGCTGCTGCCCGGCGCCCTCGTCGCGCTGCGCACCGCCCATCCCGAGCTGCGGGTGAGGACCGCCGAGCTGGAGCCCGAGCAGAGCATCCGCGAGGTGCTGCGCGGCGATGCCGACCTCGCCATCGTCCTCGACTGGAGCAACAAGCGAGCACCCGTGCCCGGCGGGCTGGAGCGGGCCCATCTCCTCGACGACGCCGCGGACGTCGCCATGCCGGCCCACCACCCGCTCGCCGCGCGCGACGAAGTGGACCTCGTGGACTTCGGCGACGAGGAGTGGGTCTCCTGGCCGGAGGGCGAGTTCTGTCACGACTGGCTGATGTTCACCCTGCGCTCGCAGGGCATGGAGCCGCGCATCGCCCACTTCGCGGCGGAGCACCACACCCAGCTCGCGCTGGTCGCCGCGGGGTTCGGTGTCTGTGTCACGCCGCGGCTCGGGCGGGGTCCGACCCCGGAGGGGGTCGCGTTCGTCCCCGTACGGCAGAAGATGCGCCGGCACATCTACGCGACCTGGCGCACCGACGCCGACCGGCGGCCCTCGATCCGGGCGGCGGTCGAGGCGCTCCGGAGCGCGGGGGAGCCCCTGAGCAGCTGACGCGAGGCAGAGACGGGACGAGAGCGGCCGAGCGCCGGACCGCGCCCCTTCAGGCCGGGCACGGTCCCGCGCCCCGCAGAGCGAGCGCGGGACCGCGCCCCCTCAGAGCGTCGCCAGCTTCCGGAAGTCCCACGACGCCACCGCGTCCGGCGTCAGCTTCAGCCAGGCGTGGCGGCCGTCGTGCGGCATCGCGTCAAGGCCGAAGTTCTTCGCGGCGAAGAGCCGTTCGGGAACGTCGAGTTCGGGGCACGGTTCGCCGGTGCGCGGGGCCTCGCCGACGAAGACCGCCGTGCCGGACAGCTCGGCGCCCCGCAGCTCTCCGTACTCCTCCCCGTCGTCCACCACCACCGCGATCCGGGGGTCCGCGCGCAGCTCGGCCCAGCGGCGGCTCCGGGTGATCGAGTAGAGCCAGAGCGAGGTCCCGTCCCAGACGAACCAGAGCGCGCCGACATGCGGGCGGCCGTCGGCCGAGACGGTCGCCACCCGGCAGGTGCGCTGCTCGGTCAGGAAGGTGTCCAGCTCGGCCGGGGTCATCATGATCCGGCGTCCCCGGCGCTGTGCGACGGCCATCGTCCGCCCCCTTCTAAGATTCTGATGGAGTGTCAGAAATCATGAGGGCTCTTCCCTCCTGGGGCAAGGGTGGCTAACCTCGCCCGCCCGGAGTGCGACGCAGGGGGGACCATGACCGGCACACAGCAGTGGGCACAGCTCCAGGAGCAGCTCGACCCGGCAGCCACGGTGCTGCTCACCGTCGAATGCCAGGAGGGCGTCGTGGGGCGGCACAGCGCGCTGCCCGAACTCGCCACCTCCGCCCGCGCGTCGGGCGCCCTCCAGAACGTCGCCCGACTGGTCGCCGCCGCGCACGAGGCCGATGTGCAGGTGGTGCACGCGGTCGCCGAGCGCCGGCCGGACGGCCGCGGCGCCAACAGCAACGCCCGGCTCTTCCGCGCCGCCGCCCGACTCCCCGTACAGCAGCACAGCGGCAGCACCGCCGTCCGGATCGCCGATCCGATCGAGGTCGCCGACCAGGACCTGATCGTGCGACGGCTGCACGGGCTGTCGCCCCTCGCGGGGACCGACGTCGACCCGCTGCTGCGCAACCTCGGCTGCCGCACCCTCGTCGTCACCGGCGTCTCCGCCAACGTGGCCATCCCCAACGCCGTCTTCGACGCGGTCAACCTCGGCTACACCGTGGTCGTACCCGGCGACGCCATCGCGGGGGTGCCGGCCGACTACACCCCCGCGATGATCCGTCACACGCTCGCGCTCGTCTCCACCATCGCCACCACCGAGGAGGTGCTGGGCTGCTGGAAGAGCCCCCGGCGCGTCACGCGAGCGTGATCGAGTCCCCCTCGACCTTGATCGGGGTCGGCGGCAGCGGGGACGTGGCGGGACCGCCCTTCACACTGCCGTCCGACGCGTCGAACAGGCTCTGGTGGCACGGGCACGTGATGACCCCGTCGGCGACCTTGCTGACGGCGCACCCCTGATGGGTGCACTTGGACGAGAACGCCTTGAACTCACCGGCCTTCGGCTGGGTGATCACCACCCCCTGACCGTCCAGCACCTTGCCGCCGCCCACCGGGATGTCCGCGGTCTTCGCCAAGGGCGCGCCCGGCTCCTTCGCGGGGGCCGCCGCGCCACCGCCACCCGAGTCGCCGTCCGCGCCGCATGCGGTGAGTACGGCCACCAGGCCCGCGCCGCCCGCTGCCGAGACCACCGTCCGGCGTGCCACTCCACTCATGTGCTCCCCTTGCCTTTCGATCACATCGAGGCGATCACCCTGTCAGGAGTCAGTACGAGCGGGCGCCCCGAAACGTTCAGCGTTGGACGGCATTGCCAGTGCGGCCTGTACCTCGCCCGCCAGAACGACGGGGTCACCGACGGGCGCCGTCGCGTAGGCCCGGTGTCCGCGGGCCCAGGCGTCGTCGCTCGCGAACCAGTCGATCGCGACCGGATCGGTGCCGTTCACCAGCGCCGTGTCGAGGCTCGCGAAGTACGCCGCCCAGCGCGGCGCGTAGACGTCCTGGACCAGCCCCGCCCACTCGCGATTGGCGTAGTCGCGCAGGCCGCCCGTCTCACTCGGCACCCGGTCGCCCCACGTGGTCAGGATCGAGCGGGCGTCGTACTCCAGCCGGTCCCGCTCGGCGGGATCGGCGCCCCAGGAGCGGGCATCGGCGAGCCACGGACCGAGCAGGAAGCGCCGGTCGGAGCCGACCAGACGCCCGAGCAGCTCCTCGTCGGCGTTCCACTCGCGCACCAGCGCCCGGAAACCCTCCGGATCCTTGGCTTCGTACGCCGCCCTGATGCGCGGCAGAAGGACGCGGCTGCGGTTGGTGAGCGCCTGCCGCGCCACGTCCACGAGATCGAAGCGGTACGCGTCGGTGGTCCGCAGTTCGGGTGCCACCTGGAGCAGCTCCGCGAGCGCCCGCTCCACCGTGGCCGCGCCGTACCGCATGGCGCTCGGACTCCACCGCGCCGCCTTCGTCGCCGTCAGACTCGGCCGCGCGGCGAAGAGGCTGTCCTGCGGCTCGCTCCACGTACCGGTACGCGCGCTGTACGGGCCTTGGCGCAGCTGCTCCCACGCGGCGGCCGCATGCGGGTCGGCGCCGCCGTAGCGCCGGGCGGCGTACCCGGCGAACCACGCCTTCTGGTCGATCGGGTCGGGCTGCCAGGCCAGTTCGGTGAAGAGGCCGAAGGCGGCGGGGTTCCCACCGGTGCCCTCCGGGAGGTAGGCGATGCCGCGCAGCGCGCTGTTCGGCTTGGCCAGCCACGCGTGGAAACGGCTCACCCACGCGCCGGTGTTGGCGCCGAGACTGGTGTGGCCGCCGAAGTTGGGGATCGAACCGAAGGCGTACGGCGTACCACCCCACTGCGTCTCGCGGTCGAGGCCGTCGTAGCGGTCGGAGAGGCCGTCGACGATCAGCACCCTGCCGCGGTCCACGCCGCTCAGGAGGGTCGCGGTCGGGTTCGACTGCCAGCCGAGCATGACCCAGGTGGCGCCGGGATGCGCCGTTTCCAGGGCCCGTTGGACGGCGCCGGCCGCGCTCGGGACGTCGACGGGTCCCGGGGTGCCGCCCTCGTGCAGCAGATCCATCTTGAACATGTCGCTGTCGCCGAACTGCCGCTGCTGGGCGCGGTAGTAGGCGGCGGCCAGCCGGTCGAAGACCGGTCCGGTCGGATCCAGCCAGTCGGGGCGGTCGAACCCCACCCACCTGCCCTGCGGGACGGTCACCGCGCCCGGGTTCCGGGCGGCGAAGTCCGGTGGCACCGTGCCGAAGAAGCCCGGCAGCACCGGCGTCATCCCCAGTGACCGCAGGTGGCCCGCGATCCGGCGCCCCAGCGCGGCACGGGCCTCGATCAACCGCGTGGAGACCGGGCCCGCGAAGCCCGACACGTTCTGCAGCAGCCACCAGGCCTGATGGGCCGGGCCCGGGATCCACTCGCGCAACTCCGCCGCGCTGTAGCCGAACTGCTGGAGGGCCCGGTAGTAGGGGTACTCGGCCCCGGTCGGGACGAAGACCTCGTTCACGCCGTGCAGCGCCATCAGATCGATCTGGTGCCGGTACGAGGCGAAGTCGCGGTAGGCGCCGGAGTAGCCCTCGTCGGTGTCGTTCAGGGCGTAGCGGTGGGGCACGGTCGCCGAGCGGGTGACGGTGCCGGTGACCGCGGGGAGCGTGGCGGGGAGCCGGCCGAGGCTGTCGCCGGGCCACCCGATGTCGACCCCGGCGATCCGCTCCAGATACCAGCCCACTCCCCTGAGCAGCGTGGCCGGCGAAGTGCCCTGCACACGGATCGCTCCGGGCGTCCCGGAGACCGTGAAGAAGTCGCCGGAGGCCGGCCGCTCGACCGCCAGCAGGGTGAACTGCGCGGCCCGGGAGGACAGCAGGCGCTCCAGGCTCGCCCGGGCGGGCGCCGGGTCGAAGGCAGGGGCGCCGGCGGGGGCGTTCGCGAGGGGGCCGGCGAGGGTGCTCGCGGATGCCGACGGCGCCGAGGCCGAGGAGCCGGTGGGCGCGTGCACGGCGGCCATCGAGGGGGTGGGGGCCGGCACCCACAGCGCGCCGGTCGTCGCCAGCGCGAGTGCGGCCAGCGCCCGGCGGCATCGAAGGACCAGGTCAGTGCCCATCTGGCTCCCTGCTCGGAGTGATCGTCGAATGGTGCGATCACTGTCCGCCGACCGGCGGCGCCGCGGCCGCAGGCGGAGCCGAGGACACCGCGGCGCTCATCCTTGCGGGTGCACGGGAGGGAGAGCCGGCTCGCACAGCGCTGGTTGTAACGGCTGCTACGTTCCCGGCTGTGACTGTCGACGATCCGCACATGGCGTGGCTGGTCCTCGTCCTCAAGGTGCCCGCCGATCCGTCCCGGCACCGCGTGGCGGTCTGGCGCGAGCTGCGCAAGGCCGGTGCGCTCTCCTTGGGGCAGGGCGTCTGGGCGGTACCGGACGTGCCCGTCTTCGCCGACGGTGTGCGGCGCGCCGTCGATCTGACGAACACCGCAGGCGGCCGGGCCGTGACCCTGCGGGCGGCCGGGCTCTCGGACGAGGACGCGTCGGGGTTCGAGGCGATGTTCACGGCGGCCCGTAGCGCCGACTGGGCCGAATTCCTCGCCGACTGCGGCAAGTTCGAGGAAGAGATCGCCAAGGAGACCCGGATCGGCAAGTTCACCCTCGCCGAGCTGGAGGAGGAAGAGCAGAGCCTGGAGCGGCTGCGCCGCTGGCACCGGGACCTGACGGCCCGCGACGTCTTCGGCGCCCCCGCGGCTCCCCGGGCCGCCGAGCGCCTCAAGCAGTGCGTGGCGGTCTGCGAGGACTACGCCGAGCGCGTCCTCGCCGCCCTGCACGGCAGTCAGGTGGACCAGGCATGAGCGCCGCCCCCCGCGCCACCGGCCAGGCCCCCGCGCCGAAGCGGTCCATGTGGCCCCTGTACGCGGCCGGATTCACCACCGCGTTCGGCGCCCACGGCATCGCGGCCAACCTCGGCGGCTTCTCCGACGACGCCGTCACCTCACTGCTCGTCCTCGGTGGCCTGCTCGCCCTGTACGACGGCGCCGAGGTCGTCCTCAAGCCCGTCTTCGGCTCGCTGGCCGACCGTATCGGAGCCAAGCCCGTGTTGCTCGGCGGCCTGATCGCGTTCGCCGCCGCCTCCGCGCTGTACGCGATCGCCGACAGTCCAGGGTGGCTGTGGGCCGCGCGGCTCGGCCAGGGCGCCGCCGCCTCCGCGTTCTCCCCCTCGGCCTCCGCGCTCGTCGCCCGCCTCAATCCGGCCGCCAAGCGCGGTCGCGCCTTCGGCAGTTACGGCTTCCACAAGTCCATCGGCTACACCCTCGGGCCCCTCCTGGGCGGCCTCCTGGTCTGGGCGGGTGGGCTGCGCCTGCTGTTCACCGTCCTCGCCGTGCTCGGTCTCGCCGTCGCCGTGTGGGCCGCGGTGGCCGTACCCGCCGTACCGCCGCTGCCCAAGCAGCGGCAGACCCTCGCCGACCTGGCACGCCGCCTGGCCGACCGCTCCTTCCTCGCGCCCACCGCGGCCCTGGCCGCGGCCACCGCCGCCCTCTCGGTCGGCGTGGGGTTCCTGCCCGTCTCGGGAGCCGCCGCTGGACTCGGCACCGTGGCCACCGGAGCGGCCGTCTCCGTCCTGGCCGCGTCCGCCGCAGTCGTCCAGCCGTACGCGGGACGCGCCCTGGACGCCGGGCGCATCACCGTACGGGGCGGGCTCGCCACCGGTCTCGGCCTCACGGCCGTCGGCCTCCTCTGCGCGATGCTGCCCGGCATGCCGGGCGTCCTCACCGCGGCGGTCCTCGTCGGGGCGGGCTCGGGGCTGATCACCCCGCTCGGCTTCACGGCGCTCGCCAGCGGCACGCCCGAGGAGCGGATGGGCCAGACCATGGGCTCGGCCGAACTCGGCCGCGAACTCGGCGATGCCGGAGGCCCGCTCCTCGTCGCCGCGGTCGCCACGGCCTCCACCCTCACCTACGGCTTCGCCGCCCTTGCCGCGCTCGTGCTCGTCGTCCCTCTTCTGTCCTTGCGGACGGGCGGCCGGACGGTGCCGGCACCCGACTGACCGCCGGGCACACGGGAGTGTCGCGACCGCTGTCCGTCACAGGTCGTCCGGGGTTCCGTCGATGGCCGGCCCGCAGTCGTCGGGCAGGTTGGCCACGATGAGCCCGACGGCTTCCTCCACGGTGTCCGGTTCGCCGAGCACCTTCTGGTCCGAGTGCCGGAACACATGGAATCCGCCGGGACGAGGGAACAGGGCAGCCACGTCGTGGGTCCATGGGTATTGCGTGCACCGGCTGAGGTACAGCGCTCCGTGGCTGACCATCGGAAACAACTCGCGCAGACTGGGATGCGCGTGAGTCGCATGCGGGATCGCGGGATCGATGTGTCGTGCGCTCAGCTGGAGGATCCGCTGCCATTCCGTGGCCACGATCTCCCCGGCCTCACGCGGGCCCATGGAGGTCCTCTCGCTGTCGGTCAGAGGCCCTTGGCCGATCCTAGGACAGCGGGGCCGCTGTCATCGGGCAAAAAGCGAACAACCAGCTCGAACGCCTCCTCCAGGGTCTCCGCCCTGCCAAGGGTCCCCACGCCCTTGGGGCCGCGTACCCAGAACCGTCCGTCGTCTCCTCGCGGGTAGACCTGGCCGCCGACGTGGACGGCCGGCATTCCGGTGCAGCCACTGAAGTACATGACTCCGTGACTGACCAAGGGGAAGAGCTGTCGCAGCCGTGGCTGTGCATGAGCCGCGCGGACGGTCTCCACGTCGATCAGGTCCTGATCCCCTCCGAGGAGATATCGCCATTCCTCGGCCACGATCTCCGCGGCATTCCGTGCGTCACCGTTGTCCGTCATGGCCTTGCTCTCACCTCAAGTGCTTCGGAAGCTTCGAAAGGTCGGGCTTGATTTCCGGGATATCCGGCTTGGGAACCTCGATCCTCTCATTGTTCGAGTACCAGTGGATCTCCTCCCAGGGGCGGCCGAGGCGGTCCTCCTCCGCCTCCCTCCAGGCCGTGTCCCCGTCATACTGCCGCACCGCCATGGCGACCAGGCTCATCTCCCACGCAGTTCCGCCCACACCCGCGGGCGGATAGTTGTCCTCATGCCTATTGTTGAACTGGGCACCGAACACCGCCGCTTCCCGGAAGGCCTCCACGATGGTTTCCGGAGTGTTCCAATTGCCGACCTCTCCGCGACTGTTCGGCATACCGTCCAACGTGATGGACAGAGTCGTTTCCCGGTCGCCCACCGCGGCACCGACATTGGTCATCCAATCCGGCGGCGTGCCGTACTTGTAGTCGTCGCCGTTGTACGTGTGCGCTCCCGGATCCCTCTCCCGGTTCGGGTCGTGATCCGGATCACTGGGGTCGTTGCGCAGATACCGGGCCAGCTCATTCGACGCATATGTAGGTGGCCGGTTCGGCCCGAGGACGACACTGTGCCGGGGCTTGTTCGCACCCGTGTGCGGGCAACCCGCCAGCCCCAGCGGGTCGATCCACCGCGTCGGGTTCTCCACGTACGCCACCGCGTTCGGTGCCGGGACCAGGCCCAAGGGGTCCGGGGAGACGTAGCGGCCCGAGGCGGGGTCGTAGTGGCGGTGGCGGTTGTAGTGGAGCTGGGACTCGGGGTCGAAGTACTGGCCGGGGAAGCGCAGCGGGGTGTACGCGGTGGCGTCGCGGTTCCAGGTGGTGGTGCCCCACAGGGTGGCGCGGGTGCGCCAGGCGATGTCGCCGGACTCGTCGACGAGTTCGCGCGGGGTGCCGACCAGGTCCGTGACGATCGCGAAGAAGCGACGGTCGACCTCCGCGCTGTCCAGGAACCGGCGCTCGACCTGGGCGATCGGCTTGGGGCCGTCGTGGTCCCAGGTGAGCGCGACGCTCTCCGCCGTGCCCGGGACGCGGGTCGTCTGCTCGCAGAGGGCGTCGCCGTCCCAGGTGAAGAGGGTCTCCTCGACGACCGTGACCCCGTCGTCCGCGAGCCGCCGTTTGGCGACCCGGCGGCCCAGCGCGTCGTACAGGTACCGCCAGCGGGTGCCGTCCGGGGTGGTGACCGCGATCAGCCGGTCCTCGGCGTCCCAGTCGTAGCGCCAGGTGTCCGGCTTTCGGGAGAGCCGGGCCTTCTGGCGCAGCACCACGCGGCCCTGCGCGTCGTGCTCGTAACGGATCGCGCCGGCCCGGCCGATGCGGGTGCCCGCGTACTCCCGGGAGCCTTCGGCCGTCCCGGCGCCGGGCCAGGAGGCATGCGTCTGGTTGCCGGCCTCGTCGTAGGCGTACCGCTCGGTCCAGTTCTCGGCCGTGACGCCGGTGACCCGTCCCTCTCCGGTCAGTTCGAGCTGCCGGCGGCCGGCCAGGCGGTCGTCGACGGCGGTGAGGTGGCCGTCCGGGCGATAGGCGTACGTCCGCTCCTGGACGGTCCGCGCTCCGGCGCCCCGGATGTGCTGCCCGGTGAGTCGGCCCACGGCGTCGTAGACGTGGTCCATGGTGAGCGTCGTGCCGACGCGCCGGGTGAGCTCCCGGCCGGTCTCGTCGAACTCGAAGTCGACCTGGTAGCCCGAGGTGTCCAGGCGGGCGTGGGAGTCCGCCGGGTACGACCAGGAGCTGACCGCTCCGGAGGGCGTGGTGCGGCGGACGCGACGGCCGACCTCGTCGTACGTGTGAGTGAGGCTCCGGCCGTCGACCGTCTCCTGGAGCACCCGGCCCGAGATGTCGCGGAGGTACGTCAGCTCCGTGTCGGGGCCACTGGCACCGGCCAGGTGGCCGTGGGCGTCGTAGGTGAAGCGGGTGATCGCACCGTCGGCGTCCTTCAGGACCAGCCGTCCGTCGGCGTCCCGCTCGTAACGGACCGTCTGCCCCGCCCCGTTGGTCCGTGACGCGAGCCGTCCGAGGGCGTCGTGGGTGTAGCTGAGCGAGCGTCCGTCGAAGTCGGTCTCCGCGGTCAGCAGGCCGGCCTGGTCGTAGGTGTAGGACCAGGTGAGCCCCTGCGGGTTCGTGACGCGCGTGATGCGCAGTTCGGTGTCGTGGGCGAACTCGTGGCGTGCTCCGTCCGGTGTCGTCCGGGCGGAGACCAGGTCGAAGTGGGTGTATTCGAAGCGGGTCTCGCCGCCCATGGCGTCGGTGTGCAGGACGCAGTTGCCCTCGCCGTCGTACGACCAGGCCTGGGTGGCCCCGTCGGGGTCGGTCCGCCGGGCGAGCAGGCCCTCGACGGTCCACTCCAGTTCGGTGCTGTGGCCCCGTGGGTCGGTGATCCGCACGGGTCGGCCGAAGGCGTCGCGGACGTAGCGGGTGACCCCGCCGTGCTGGCCACGCACCGCGAGCGGGAGGCCCGCCGGGTCGTTCTCCACCCGGTCCACGGCGCCCAGCGAGTCGTCGACGCCGGTGAGGCGGCCACGCGCGTCGTAGGTGAGCCGGGTCGTCGTCCCGTTGGGGCGGGTGAACAGGACCGGGTTGCCGTCCTCGTCGTACTCCTGTCGGGACACCGAACCGTCCGGACCGGTGACGACCGTGATCTGGTTCTGCTCGTTGTACTCGACGCCGGCCGAGGTGCCGTCCGGGTGCGCGATGCCGGTGAGGTTGCCGCGCTCGTCGTGGCTGTACGTGGTGGTCCGGCCGGCCGGATCGGTGCGGGACAGCAGCCGGTCGTAGCGGTCCCACGTCTGACGGACCGTGTTGCCCAGCGAGTCCGTCACGGACACGACCTGGAGATGGCCGTTGAGGACGTAGACCTTGGACGCGCCGGTGGAGTCCGTGAAGCGGGTCATCCGGTCGCCGGTGGCGGGATGGACGTCGTAGGAGAACGTCGACGACAGGTAGCCGTCCGGACCGATCGTGCGGGCGACGCGGCCGTCGGCGTCGTACACGTACCGGAACGTGGAGCCGTTGCGGTCGGTCCACGAGGTGATGCGGCCGTCCGGGTCGTAGCCGAAGCGCAGCGGCAGGTCCGAGGAGTTGACGACCTCGGTGAGTCGGCCCAGCTCGTCGTAGCCGTAGCGCATCACCGTCCGAGGGCCCTCGGGAGCGCGCAGGGCGAGCTCGCGCAGCCTGCCGTCCTCGGACGCGATCGTCGCCAGGTAGCCACCGGAGTGGGACACCGCGGTGGGCGTGCCGTCGCCGCGGCGGGAGATGGTGATCCGGTTGTGGGTACGGTCCTCGATCGCGGTGAGCCAGTACGCGGAGGACTCGCGGTACGGGCTGCCGGTGAAGGTACGGGTCACACCGGTGCGCGGGTCGGTGACGAGGTACGTGATCTCCCCGTTCTCCTCGCCGCCGTGGCGGAGGGCCAACCGGGGACCCTCCACGGCAAGGACCGGATCCACGGCCCCGGGGCCGGGGAGCGCCGGGAACCAGAGGATCGATCCGTCCTCGCGGGCCCAGAAGGCACCCTGGCCCGAAGGGTCGAGCTCCATCCGCTCGTCGAGCGTGGAGGCCCAACTGGGCCCGAACCAATGACCGTGGCGGTAGGTCGAGAGGTGGGTGCGGCGCAGGACCAGGGGCAGGACGCCGGCGAGGGACAGGTCGACCTGCTCCAGAGTCATCTCACCGGAGGCGATGTCGACGGGGTCGCCCTCGCAGGTGCGGTCGCCCATCTCGACGCCCTTGCCGCGCGGGTCGGACTTGGTGTCCTTCAGGGAGTCCGGCTTCAGGTGTCCGTCGGTGCGCGGGCCCTTGCTGTTCGGCCCGCCGCGGTCCTTGCCGTCTTTGCCGTCGTCTTGCTTGCGTTGGCGGGCGAGGCGGTCGCGGGTGTCGTCGTCGTTGTTCTTGTGGTCCTTGGATATCTGTT
>NZ_JBHWBS010000074.1:0-30237 GCF_042735655.1 Streptomyces sp. NPDC059567
CGCCTCAGGCGCGCAGCTTCGCGGTCGCCGTGGCGCGGGCGGCGGCCACGGCCTCCGACTCCTTCGGCATACCGAGGCCCGCGACCTTCATCGCGAGGCCGATGACACCGCCGAGGAGGACGACCCCCATACCGGCCCAGAAGCCGACCTGGTTGGCCGCCACCATGAAGACTCCGGCGATGCAGAAGCCGATGAAGGAGATGATGACACCGGTCCAGGCGGCCGGGGTGTGTCCGTGGGCGCTGCCCGCCATGAGTTGCTCCTCGTTGCTGTTGCTCGGTGGTGGCTCGGGGTGAGGTCTCGCATGCGAGGACACTCTCCCCCGGACTTCGTCCGGGGGCGCCCCCGCCACATTGTCCCGCACACCGGGGCTCGGGGATGAATCGGGGGTGGCCCGACGATCACGCGTCGCGCCACGTCTCCGGGCTCAGTCCTCGTGGGTCGGGTCCTCGCCGCGGTCGAGGGCCTTCCACAGGTCCTCCGGCCGGTCCGAAGCGGCGGGGGCGCCGGCCCCGGCTCCGGTCGCCTTGCGCGCGGCGCGCGGCGTGCCGGAGCGCTCGTAGCGCCCGCCCATCGACGGCCAGCTCTTCCCGTACCGCAGGGCGAGCAGGCCCGCGGCGAGGATGAGCAGCGCTCCGGCGGCGGTCACGTACGGCCAGGCTGTGTGCGTCAGGCCGGCCACCGAGGCGGCCGTGTCGCCGGTGATGCGCGCGGCCTCGGTGTCCAGGGCGTCGGCGTCGGACGCGCCGAGGAACGCGGCGAGCGCCGCGCCCGCGCCGCTGAGCGCGAGCAGGCCGGCGACCAGGGTGCGCCCGGCGCGGCGGACGGCGAAGACGGCGACGAGCGCGGCCAGGCCGACTATGGCGAGAGCCGTGGGCACACCGGTGACGGTGCCGCCGTCGGCCTCCACGGGCACGGTGCCGCCGCCCACCGACGCCGTGCCCTCGGCCCAGATCTGGCCCGCGGACAGCAGCACGACGGTGGCACCGAGGGCGCCGAGCAGAAGGGCCGCGGCCAGGCTGCGGCGGCCGCCGGACGAGGCGGCCGCGCCGCCCACGCGCGCGGCTCGGGGCTGGGGTACGGGAACAGCACTCACGTACCCCACTATCCCTTACGCCGTCACGCGCCGTTCATCCGGTTGGCCGTGTGGACGGCGCGGAGGACCGCGGCCGCCTTGTTGCGGCACTCGTTGTCCTCGGCGACCGGGTCCGAGTCGGCGACGACACCGGCTCCGGCCTGCACGTACGCGGTGCCGTCACGCAGCAGGGCCGTACGGATGGCGATGGCCGTGTCGGAGTCGCCGGCGAAGTCGAGGTAGCCGACACACCCGCCGTAGAGCCCGCGCCGGGACGGTTCCAGCTCCTCGATGATCTGCATGGCGCGCGGCTTCGGCGCGCCCGAGAGCGTGCCGGCCGGGAAGCAGGCGGTGAGGACGTCGAAGGCGGTCTTCCCCTCCGCGACTTGCCCGGTCACCGTCGACACGATGTGCATGACGTGCGAGTACCGCTCGATCGACATGAAGTCGACGACCTCGACCGAGCCGGGCTCGCAGACCCGGCCGAGGTCGTTGCGGCCGAGGTCGACGAGCATCAGATGCTCGGCCCGCTCCTTGGGATCGGCGAGCAGCTCCTCGGCGAGGTCGTGGTCCTCCTGCGGGGTGGCGCCGCGGTGCCGGGTGCCGGCGATGGGGTGGACCATCGCATGCCCGTCCTCGACCTTGACCAGCGCCTCGGGGCTGGATCCGACGACGTCGAAGCCGTTCTCGAAGCGGAAGAGGTACATGTACGGCGACGGGTTGGTGGCCCGCAGCACCCGGTACACGTCGAGCGCGGAGGCTCGGCAGGGGGTCTCGAAGCGCTGCGAGGGGACCACCTGGAAGGCCTCGCCGGCCCGAATCCGCTCCTTGATGTCCTCGACGGCCTCCTGGTAGGCCGGGCCGCCCCACAGGGCGGAGAACTCCGGCAGCTCGGAGGCGGGCAGCGCGGCGGGCGGGTTGGCCACCGGGCGGGCCAGGTCGGCCTCCATCGTGTCGAGCCGGGCGACGGCGTCGGCGTACGCCTCGTCGACGCCGGTCTCCAGGTCGTTGTGGTTGATCGCGTTGGCGATCAGCAGGACCGTGCCGTCCCAGTGGTCCAGGACCGCGAGGTCGCTGGTGAGCAGCATGGTCAGCTCGGGGAGCTCCAGGTCGTCCCGGGTGGAGTCGCCGATGCGCTCCAGGCGGCGGACGATGTCGTACCCCAGGTAGCCGACCATGCCGCCGGTGAAGGGCGGCATCCCGGACGCGAGGTCGCGCGGGGTGTGCAGGGCCTCGACGGTGGCGCGCAGCGCCTGGAGGGGGTCGCCGTCGGTGGGGACGCCGACGGGCGGGGTGCCGAGCCAGTGGGCCTGGCCGCCCCGGACGGTGAGGGTGGCGTCGCTGCGGACGCCGATGAAGGAGTAGCGCGACCAGGAACGGCCGTTCTCCGCGGACTCGAGGAGGAAGGTGCCGGGGCGTTCGGCGGCGAGCTTGCGGTAGAGCCCGACCGGGGTGTCGCCGTCCGCGAGGAGCCGGCGGCTGACAGGGATCACGCGGCGGTCGGCCGCCAGCTTGCGGAAGGTCTCGAGGTCCATGGCGGCTGACCTTACTGGGAGAGCGGGAGCACGTCGGCGTCGAAGCAGGTGCGCGCGCCGGTGTGGCAGGCGGCGCCGACCTGGTCGACCTTGACGAGCACGGTGTCGGCGTCGCAGTCGAGGGCGACGGACTTGACGTGCTGGACGTGGCCGGAGGTGTCGCCCTTGACCCAGTACTCCTGGCGGCTGCGCGACCAGTAGGTGCAGCGGCCTGTGGTGAGGGTGCGGTGGAGGGCCTCGTCGTCCATCCAGCCGAGCATGAGCACCTCGCCGGTGTCGTACTGCTGGGCGATGGCCGGGACGAGTCCGTCCGGGCTGCGCTTGAGGCGGGCGGCGATGGCCGGGTCGAGATTGCTGCTCATGCGGCCATTGTGCCGTGGCCGCCGGGTCTGTCCGGCGGACGTCCACTGGGCGGACCGGTGGCGCCGGTCGTACGCTGGCGAGCATGTCGACCCATGCCAAGCGTGAACGCCTGTTGCTCGCCGATCTGTTGGAAGCGGCCGGGCCCGATGCCGCGACGCTCTGCGAGGGCTGGCGGACCCGGGACCTGGCGGCCCATGTGGTGGTGCGCGAGCGCCGCCCGGACGCGGCCGCGGGGACGCTCGTACCGGCGCTGAAGGATCGCCTGGACCGGGTGCAGGCGGAGTTCGCCGAGAAGCCGTACGAGGAGCTGATCCAGCTCATCCGTACGGGTCCTCCGCGGATGTCGCCGTTCACCATCAAGCAGGTGGACGAGGGGGCGAACGTCGTCGAGTTCTACGTCCACGCGGAGGATGTCCGGCGCGCCCAGCCGGACTGGTCGCCGCGCGAGCTGGACCCGGTCTTCTCGGACGCGCTCTGGTCCCGTCTGGAGAAGGGCGCCCGGCTCCTCGGCCGGAAGGCCCCGGTGGGACTGGTGCTGCGCCGCCCGAACGGCCAGACGGCGGTGGCGCACCGCGGCACGCCGGTGGTGACGGTCTCCGGCGAGCCGGGCGAGCTGACGATGTTCGTCTTCGGCCGCCAGGACGTGGCGAAGGTGGAGCTGGACGGCGAACAGGACGCGATCGACCGCCTGCACGAAGCGAAGCAGCTGGGCATCTAGGCCCCAAGGCCGCGGGGCCTGGATCCCGGGTCCGCCGGGCGCGGATACCGGCGCCCGCCAGGCCCCGGCCCCCAGGACCCCGCGCTCTCAGTCCCGCCGTGTCGTGCCGGGCAGTTCTGCGTGGCGCAGGGATCGGACGGAGAGTCCGTACACGCCGGCCAGCGCGCAGACCGCGGCGCTGGCGGTGTACACCGGGAGGAGTCCCCACAGGCCCACCGCCGCGCCCGTGAGGGGGAAGCTCAGCGGGGCGATGCCCAGGCTGAAGAGGCTGGACACGGCCGTGACCCGCCCGAGGTACGCGGGGTCGCACTCCGTCTGGGTGAGCGCGCCGCACAGCGCGCCGCTGAGGCCGGCGAGCAGGCCGACGGAGACGGCCACGGCCACGGCGACGGGCAGCTGCGGCACGTACGCGAGGGCGCCGATCGAGCCCGCGCCGAGGGTGATCGTCCAGGCCATGACGGCCCCGGCGCGCGGTATCCGGCCCCGTACGGTCAGCAGCAGGGAGGCGGCGGCCGCTCCCACGCCGAATCCGGCGAGGACCCAGCCGATGCCGGCGGCGCCCCAGCCGCGCTCGTCGGCGAGGAGCGCGAGGCCGACGTTGAGGGGGCCGACGAAGCCCAGGTCGCTGAGCGCGACGACGATCATCAGCGGGCCGAGGACCCGGTGGCGGCGGATGTAGCGCAGTCCGTCGACGAGGTCGCGCAGCGCGCTGCCGTCGTGGGAGGGCTCGTCGCCGGGCAGCGGGGTGATCCTGAGCTTCAGGAGCAGCGGCAGGGAGAACGCGAAGAGGAGTCCGGCCGCTCCGAACGCGGCGGCCGGTCCGCCGAGCGCGACGCCGAGGCCGCCGAGCGGGGCGCCGAGGACGAGTCCGGCGCGGTAGGCGAGGCCGCGCATCCCCTGGACGCGGGCGAGCTGGCCGCGCGGGGCGATCCGCGGCGGCAGGGCGCCGACGGCGGGCAGGAAGAGGGCGTCGACGGTGCCGAAGACGAGGGCGACGGCGGCGAGTACCCAGAGGGCCGGGCTGGTCAGGAGGAGGAGCGCGGCCACGCCGAGGACGACGAGGCAGCGGACGGTGTCGGAGAGGACGACGACCCGGCGCGGGCCGAAGCGGTCGGCGATCACTCCCCCGCCGAGCATCAGCAGGGCGCGCGGTACGGCGCTGACGGCCATGACGAGCCCGGCCTCCGCGGGCGTGCCGCCGCGGACGGCGGTCCAGGAGAGGGCGAGGTGGTAGACGCTGTCGCCGAGGGTGGAGGCGGTGTAGGCGCCGAGCCAGCGCAGGACGTTGGCGTCGCGGTGGGCGGGGCGGGCGGCGGGAAGGGTCGTGGTGGCCGTCATGAGCGGTACGGGAAGCCGTGGAGGTGGACGGCGACGTTCTCGCGGCCTTCGGTGTCGCCGGCCTGCTCGGCGGCGCGGGCCTGGGTGTCGTACTTCTTGAGCAGCGCGTCGAGCTCCTCGCCGAGCGCGGCGAGCTCGGCGGCGGTCAGCCGCGGCAGCCACTCGGAGCTGATCGAGGCGGAGCGCCACTCGTCGGACCAGGTCAGCCGCTCGTCGAGGAAGCGGCGGTGGAGTTCGGACCGCTGTTCGTTGATCGTGCGGCCGAGGGCGTCGCTCGCGGCGACCAGTTCGGGGGTGCCCCGGACGTCCTCGTCGCGGATGCTGACCCCGTACGAGCTGGGCTGCCACCAGCGTTCGCGGGCGTCGGCGGAGTGCCCCTCGGCCTCCTCGATGAGGCCGTGCTCGGCCAGCTTGCGCAGGTGGTAGCTGACGAGGGAGACCGCCTCGTCGACCTGGTCGGCGAGTTGGGACGCGGTGGCGGTACGGGCCACGAAGAGGGCGCGGTAGAGGCGCATCCGCAGCGGGTGCGAGATGGCTTTGAGGGTGCCGAGGTCGGTGATCCGGCGGTTCTCCTGCGAGGTCATGTCCACGACCGTAGATGCGAAAGGAATCTTGCGCAACAGAAATTGCACAAATAATCCTGCCTATCGGGGGAAGAGAAAGGCCCCCTTCCGGGGGCCTTTCCGGAGCCTGGCTCAGCGGACCGGGTGGCCCGCCTCCCTCAGCGCGTCCTTGACCTGCGAGATCCGCAGGTCGCCGAAGTGGAAGACCGAGGCCGCGAGCACCGCGTCGGCGCCCGCCTCGATCGCCGGCGGGAAGTCGGAGAGCTTGCCCGCTCCCCCGCTCGCGATCACCGGCACGGTCACGTGCTTGCGCACGGCCGCGATCATCTCGGTGTCGTAGCCGTCCTTCGTGCCGTCCGCGTCCATCGAGTTGAGCAGGATCTCGCCCGCGCCCAGCTCGGCGGCCCGGTGCGCCCACTCGACGGCGTCGATGCCGGTGCCCTTGCGGCCGCCGTGCGTCGTCACCTCGAAGGAGCCGGAGGCCGTACGCCTGGCGTCGACCGAGAGCACGAGCACCTGGCGGCCGAAGCGCTCCGCGATCTCGCGGATCAGCTCGGGCCGGGCGATGGCGGCCGTGTTCACGCCCACCTTGTCGGCCCCGGCGCGCAGCAGCTTGTCGACGTCCTCCGCCGCACGCACCCCGCCGCCCACGGTCAGCGGGATGAAGACCTGCTCGGCGGTGCGGCGCACCACGTCGTAGGTCGTCTCGCGGTTGCCGGAGGAGGCGGTGATGTCGAGGAAGGTCAGCTCGTCGGCGCCCTCGGCGTCGTACAGCTTCGCCATCTCGACGGGGTCGCCCGCGTCGCGCAGGTTCTGGAAGTTGACGCCCTTGACGACCCGGCCGTTGTCCACGTCCAGGCAGGGGATCACCCGTACGGCGAGGCTCATTCCGCACCACTCCTGTACGCCTCGACCTCGACCTCGACGACCAGGCTCGGGTCGACGAAACCGGACACGATGATCATCGAGGCCGCCGGGCGGACGGCGTCGAACAGCTCCTTGTGGGCGCGGCCGACCTCGTCCACGTCACGCGCGTGGGTGATGTACATCCGGGTCCGTACGACATCCTCCGGGCCCAGGTCGAGCTTCTTGAGCGCGTCGAAGGCCACGTTGAAGGAGTTGATCGTCTGCTCGTACGGGCCCCCGCCGGCGATCTGGCCGCCGATCACCGACGTACAGCCGGAGACGAGGACCAGACCGTTCGGCAGCTCCACCGCGCGGGAGTAGCCGAACTGCTCCTCCCAGGGAGCGCCGGTCACCACCTTGCGGACGGCGTCGGTCATACGGAAGCCACCGCCTCCAGGGCCTCTTCCAGGGTGAACGCCTTGGCGTACAGCGCCTTGCCGACGATCGCGCCCTCGACACCGAGCGGCACCAGACCGGACAGGGCGCGCAGGTCGTCCAGGGACGACACTCCGCCGGAGGCGACGACGGGCTTGTCGGTCGCGGCGCAGACGTTCTTCAGGAGCTCCAGGTTCGGGCCCTGGAGCGTGCCGTCCTTGGCGATGTCGGTGACGACGTAGCGGGCGCAGCCCTCGGAGTCGAGGCGCGCGAGCGTCTCGTACAGGTCGCCGCCGTCGCGGGTCCAGCCACGGCCGCGCAGCGTGGTGCCGCGGACGTCGAGGCCGACCGCGATCTTGTCGCCGTGCTCCGCGATGACCTTGGCGACCCACTCGGGGGTCTCCAGCGCGGCGGTGCCCAGGTTGACGCGGGTGCAGCCGGTGGCGAGGGCGGCGGCGAGCGAGGCGTCGTCGCGGATGCCGCCGGAGAGCTCGACCTTGATGTCCATGGCCTGGGCGACCTCGGCGATCAGCTCACGGTTGTCCCCGGTGCCGAAGGCGGCGTCGAGGTCGACCAGGTGCAGCCACTCGGCGCCGGAGCGCTGCCAGGCGAGGGCGGCCTCGAGCGGGGAGCCGTAGGAGGTCTCCGTACCGGACTCGCCGTGCACGAGGCGGACGGCCTGGCCGTCGCGGACGTCGACGGCGGGGAGGAGTTCAAGCTTCTGAGCCATGATCAGAGGGTCTCGATCCAGTTGGTGAGGAGCTGTGCACCGGCGTCGCCGGACTTCTCGGGGTGGAACTGGGTCGCCCACAGGGCGCCGTTCTCGACGGCCGCGACGAACGGCTCGCCGTGGGTGGCCCAGGTGACCTTGGGGGCACGCATGTTGGGGTTGCCGACCTCCAGGCTCCACTCGCGCACCGCGTAGGAGTGCACGAAGTAGAACCGGGCGTCGGCGTCGAGGCCCGCGAACAGCTGGCTGTCCTCGGGCGCGTCGACGGTGTTCCAGCCCATGTGGGGCACGACCGGGGCCTTCAGCGGCTCGACCGTACCGGGCCACTCGTCGAGACCGTCGGTCTCCACGCCGTGCTCGATGCCGCGGGCGAAGAGGATCTGCATACCGACGCAGATGCCCATCACGGGACGGCCGCCGGAGAGCCGGCGGTCGACGATCCACTCGCCGCGCGCGGCCTTGAGGCCCTTCATGCACGCGGAGAAGGCGCCGACGCCGGGGACGAGGAGTCCGTCGGCGTTCATCGCCTTGTCGTAGTCGCGGGTGATCTCGACCTCGGCGCCGACATGGGCGAGGGCCCGCTCGGCGGAGCGGACGTTGCCGAAGCCGTAGTCGAAGACGACGACCTTCTTGGGGGTACGCGCAGTGCTCATACCGCTCATTCCCAGATTCCCTGAATCCGAAGGACGCCCGCGACCAGGCACATCACCGAGGCGATGGCGAGGACGACGATCACGCCCTTGGGCAGCTTCTGCTTGGAGAAGGAGTACACACCGCCAGCGAGGAAGAGCCCGACGACGATGAGGATGGTGGAGAGGCCGGTCATGGAGTTAGAGCGCGCCCTTCGTGGAAGGCAGGATGCCGGCCGCGCGCGGATCGCGCTCGGAGGCGTAGCGCAGGGCCCGGGCCAGCGCCTTGAACTGGCACTCCACGATGTGGTGGGCGTTGCGCCCGTACGGCACGTGGATGTGGAGCGCGATCTGGGCCTGTGCGACGAAGGACTCGAAGATGTGGCGGGTCATCGTCGTGTCGTAGGAGCCGATCATCGGCGCCATGTTCTCGGGCTCGGTGTGCACCAGGTAGGGGCGGCCGGAGAGGTCGACGGTCACCTGGGCGAGCGACTCGTCCAGCGGGACGGTGCAGTTGC
Source organism: Streptomyces sp. NPDC059567 (assembly GCF_042735655.1). NCBI lineage: Bacteria > Bacillati > Actinomycetota > Actinomycetes > Kitasatosporales > Streptomycetaceae > Streptomyces > Streptomyces sp. NPDC059567. The sequence continues at coordinate 8,751 of NZ_JBHWBS010000074.1, forward strand.
CGAAGCGGTAGATGCCGACCTTGTCGCCGAGCGCCTGCTTGAAGGCGGCGCCCAGGGCGAGGGCCGTGTCCTCGATGGTGTGGTGCGAGTCGATGTGCAGGTCGCCGTCGGTCTTGACGGTGAGGTCGAACAGACCGTGGCGGCCGAGCTGGTCGAGCATGTGGTCGTAGAAGCCGACGCCGGTGGCGACGTCGACCTTTCCGGTGCCGTCGAGGTCTATCTCGACGACGACGGAGGTCTCCTTGGTGGTGCGCTCGACTCTTCCAACGCGGCTCATGAGCTCTGCTCCTTCTTCAGTGCGCGAACCGCATCGAGGAACGCGTCATTCTCTTCGGGGGTGCCGGCGGTGACCCGCAGCCAGCCCGGTACGCCGTTGTCCCGGACCAGGACACCCCGGTCGAGGATCTTCCGCCAGGCGGCGTGGGAGCCCTCGGCTCCGTCGAAGCGGCCGAACTGGACGAAGTTGGCGTCGGACTCGGTGACCTCGTAGCCGATCGCCCGCAACTCGCTGACCAGGCGGTCCCGCTCGGTCTTGAGCTGCTCGACGTACCCGAGAAGCGTATCGGTGTGCTCCAGGGCGGCGAGGGCGGTGGCCTGGGTGACGGCGGAGAGGTGGTACGGCAGCCGTACGAGCTGCACGGCGTCGACCACGGCCGGGTGCGCGGCGAGGTAGCCCAGGCGCAGACCGGCCGCGCCGAAGGCCTTGGACATGGTCCGGGAGACGACCAGGTTCGGCCGGCCCTCGATCAGCGGCAGGAGCGAGTCCCGGTGGCTGAACTCGACGTACGCCTCGTCGACGACGACCAGTGAGGGCTTGGCGGCCTGGGCGGCCTCGTACAGCGCGAGGACCGTCTCGGCCCCGACCGCCGTGCCGGTGGGGTTGTTGGGCGAGGTGATGAAGACGACGTCCGGCCGGTTCTCGGCGATGGCCTTCTCGGCCGCGTCGACGTCGATCGTGAAGTCGTCGTCGCGCGGGCCGGAGATCCAGCCGGTGCCGGTGCCGCGCGCGATCAGCGCGTGCATCGAGTACGAGGGCTCGAAGCCGATGGCCGTACGACCCGGGCCGCCGAACGTCTGCAGCAGCTGCTGGAGGACCTCGTTGGAGCCGTTGGCGGCCCAGACGTTCCGGACGGCGACGGGGTGCTTTCCGGTACGGGTGAGGTAGCGGGCGAGCTCGGTGCGCAGCTCGATCGCGTCCCGGTCCGGGTAGCGGTTGAGGCCGCGGGCGGCCTCGGCGACCCGCTCCGCGATCCGCGCCACCAGGGGCTCGGGCAGCGGGTAGGGGTTCTCGTTGGTGTTCAGCTGGACGGGCACGTCGAGCTGGGGCGCGCCGTAGGGCGTCTTGCCCTTCAGCTCGTCGCGGATCGGGAGGTCGTCGATCCGGATGGTGTCGTTCGAGGTCACTTGCTTTCAGGCACCTTCCAACCGAACCGGGCCTTGAGCGCGGCACCGTGCGCGGGCAGGTCCTCGGCCTCGGCGAGGGTGACCACGTGGTGGGTGACCTCGGCGAGGGCGTCCCGGGTGTAGTCCACGATGTGGACGCCGCGCAGGAAGGACTGCACGGACAGGCCCGAGGAGTGGCAGGCGCACCCGCCGGTGGGCAGCACGTGGTTGGAGCCGGCGCAGTAGTCGCCCAGGGAGACGGGCGCCCACGGGCCGATGAAGATCGCGCCCGCGTTGCGGACGCGCTCGGCGCGGGCGGCGGCGTCGGCGGTCTGGATCTCCAGGTGCTCGGCGCCGTAGGCGTCGACGACCTTGAGACCGTCCTCCAGGTCGCTGACGAGGACGATCGCGGACTGCTTTCCGGCCAGGGCCGGGACGATCCGGTCGTCGATGTGCTTGGTGGCGGCGACCTGGGTCTTCAGCTCGGCCTCGGTGGCCTCGGCCAGCTCCTCGGAGTCGGTGACGAGGACGGCGGCGGCCATCGGGTCGTGCTCGGCCTGGCTGATGAGGTCGGCGGCGACGTGCACCGGGTCGGCGGTGGAGTCCGCGAGGATCGCGATCTCCGTCGGCCCCGCCTCGGCGTCGATGCCGATGCGGCCGGTGAAGTACCGCTTGGCCGCGGCGACCCAGATGTTGCCGGGGCCGGTGACCATGTTGGCGGGGGCGCAGGACTCGGTGCCGTACGCGAACATCGCGACGGCCTGGGCGCCTCCGGCGGCGTACACCTCATCGACGCCGAGCAGCGCGCAGGCGGCGAGGATCGTCGGGTGCGGGAGGCCCCCGAACTCCTTCTGCGGCGGGGACGCGAGGGCGATCGACTCGACGCCCGCCTCCTGTGCCGGGACGGCGTTCATGATCACGGAGGAGGGGTAGACGGAGCGGCCGCCGGGTGCGTAGAGCCCGACGCGCTGGACCGGGACCCACTTCTCGGTGACGGTGCCGCCGGGCACGACCTGGGTGGTGTGCGTCGAGCGGCGCTGGGCGCGGTGGACGATCCTGGCGCGCCGGATGGACTCCTCGAGGGCCGCGCGGACGGCCGGATCGAGCTGCTCCAGGGCCTCGGCGAGCGCCTCGGCCGGCACGCGGACGTGCTCCAGCTTCACACCGTCGAACTTCTCCGCGTACTCGACCAGCGCCGCATCGCCACGATGATGGACGTCCTCGCAGATGGGCCGCACCTTCTCCAGGGCGGCTTCCACGTCGAACTCGGCACGGGGCAGCAGGTCGCGCAGTGCGCCACCCTCGGGGAGGGCGTCGCCGCGCAGGTCGATACGAGAGATCACGGGTCAATTCTCGCAGACGCCCCACAAGCGCCGGACGTCCGTATCACTGGCTGATACGAGCCACATTGGCGTCTTGTCGCCACAGCTGACCGTTAGCGTTCAGTCCGTCACTCAGCGGGAAGAACGGCTGTACGAATCCAGGGAAGCGGGTTCGTGGAAAGCGAGGGGGCGGCAGTGACCGAGCCGCACGAAGACGGAATGCCGGACGGCCTCACGGGCCCGGAGCGGGTCATGTGGCGGGCCTTCCGGATCGGCAGGACCTGCGATCTGAGCGAGGGGGACGGGGCGCGGGACGATCCTTTCGGCCCGCATGTGTGGGGCGACACGCGCAGTGTGCGCGCCGACGTGGTGGCTCTGCTGCTGCTCGACGGGCCGCCGCCGCGGTCCGGGCGGGTCGCGGCGCTCAAGCTGCGCGGCGTGCGAATCACGGGCGTGCTGAATCTCGCCGGCGGTGAGATACGCCCGTACGTGGAGCTGAACCGCTGCCGGTTCGAGCAGGAGATCGTGCTGCCGGAGGCCCACTTCGGGACGGTGCGGATGGTGGAGTGCGCGATACCCCGCCTGGAGGCGGCGCGGCTGCACACCCAGGGCGATCTGCATCTGCCGCGCTGCCGGGTGGAGCGCGGGATCCGGCTCACGGACGCGCAGATCGGCACGGATCTGCTGATCAACCAGATCCGGGTCTGGCCGGACCGGCGCGGCCGGGCGATCACCGCGGACGGGATGGTGGTCGCGCAGGACCTCCAGGCCGAGCTGATCGAGACGTACGGCGAGCTGAGTCTGCGCGGGGCGAAGGTGGGCGTGTCGCTGAGCCTGCGCGGCAGCGTGCTGCGCGGTGCGCAGCAGCGCCGCGCGCTGAACGCACCGCAGCTGACGGTGGAGCGCTCGCTGTATCTGAACGCGGCGTGGGTGTACGAGGGCTCGGGGAACGCCACGGCCACTCCGCCGTACGGCATCGGGTACACGCCGGTGCAGGGGGCGCGGCGCAAGCCGGTCGAGTGCCATGGCGGGGTGCGGCTGGACGACGGCCGGTTCGGCGACGCGGTGGACCTGCACTACGCGCGGTTCGTGCTGGACGGGGCGCGGCGGGAGCAGGTGTCGCTGCGCCGGATCGTCACCCCGGAGCTGCGGTTCAACGGGGAGCCTCCGGAGGAGGGACGGGTGGTGCTCAACGGCGCGAAGGTCGTGACGCTGATCGACCTCTCCACGAGCTGGCCGGGTCCCGGCGGTCTGTCGATGAACGGCTTCGTCTACGAGAACCTGGTGCCGTACGGGCACTTCCCGCTGGCGCGGCGGCTCGAATGGGTCGCGGCGGCGACCCCGGAGTACGCCCCGGAGCCGTACGAACGCCTGGCGACGGTGCTGCGCAACAGCGGGGAGGACGCGGACGCCCGGGAGGTGCTGCTCGCCAAGCAGAGACGGCGCCGGGAGACGCTGCCGGTGGCCGGGAAGCTCTGGGGGTACCTCCAGGACTGGACCGTGGCGTACGGCTACCGGCCGGGGCGGGCCGCCCTGTGGATGGCGGTGCTGTGGGCGGCGGGGGCGCTCGCCTTCTCCCGCTACGACCCGGTGCCGCTGAAGCCGGAGGAGTCGCCGAACTGGAGCGCCACGCTGTACGCGCTGGACCTGCTGCTGCCGGTGATCAACCTGGGCCAGGACGGCTACTGGCGTCTGGAGGGCTTCTGGCAGTGGGCCGCGACGGTGCTCATCCTCCTGGGCTGGGTGCTGGCGACGACGGTGGCGGCGGGGGCGTCGCGGTTGCTGCGGCGGGGGTGACAGGTGTGACGAGAGGGGCGGATTCTGTCGCCCCTCACCCCTTTCTTTACCCTGTCTTGACCTCGTGCAGGACAACTTTCCCGCCGCTACCAAAGCTTCACAGTCCCCCACTGGCGCCGCCCCCACCTGCGGTTTTCAATGGTCCGCACCATGTCATTGCTCCGCGCCCTGATCGGCACCGCCCGTATGGTCCGGCACAGCCCGCGGCTCGCCGCCGCGCTGCCGCCGGACGACAACGTGCTGCTCGACGCGCCGGACGACCGGCTCGCCCCGGCGCTGGTGGCGGCCGCCCTCGCCGACCCCGAGCCCGCCGCCAAGCTGCTCGCGACCACCCGGGACGCCGCCGAGTGGGAGAAGCGGGACCGGTACGCGGCGCGGCTCGCCACCTTCGCGTACAGCCGTGACGAGTGGCTGGTCCACTGGCTGGCCGTCTCGCCCCGCGACCCGGACGCGCTGCTGGTCAAGGCGGAGCTCGCGGTCCGCAGGGCCTGGGGCTCGCCGGCCCGCTCCGAGCGGCTGCGCGAGCTCGGGCCGCTGATCGACGCGGCCGCGGAAGCCTCGCCCGGCGACCCGGTGCCGTGGCGGCTCGCCTTGGACCACGCCCGGGGCACGCACGCGGGCAACGCGGTGTTCGAGTCGCTGTGGGAGCAGGCCGTGCGCCGCTCCCCGCACCACTACGGCTGCCACATCGCCGCGCTCCGCTATCTGTCGGCCCAGTGGTACGGCTCGCACCGCGAGTGCTTCGACTTCGCCGAGCAGGCCGCCGAGGACGCCCCGCCCGGCTCGCTGGCCCGGGCGCTCCCGGTCAACGCCGCCTTCGCCCAGCTACCGGCCGGCGCCGGACCCGTCGAGGAGGACCGGATCGACGCGGCGGCGGACCGGGGCATCGCACTGTCGGCGGAGTACGCGGCGGGCGATCCATGGCTCGCGGAGGTCCGGAACCTGCTGGTGTACGTGCTGCTCAGGCGGGGTCGCCAGCAGGAGGCGCTGGAGGAGTTCCGCCGGATCGGCCCGTACGCCACGTCGTTTCCGTGGGCGCTCGTCGGGGACGATCCGCTCGGTGGATTCCTGGAGGCGCGGGACGCGGTACGGGGCGCGGTGGCCCGTACGATCCCGCTGCGCGGAGCCGGACGTGGACGGGCCGGACGAGGCGCGCCCGACGGCCATTACGCTTGACCGCTGTGACCACCGCCAGCCTGCCACTCTTCCCGCTCAACGCGGTGCTGTTCCCGGGCCTTGTGCTGCCCCTGAACGTGTTCGAGGAGCGTTATCGCGCCATGATGCGCGAGCTGCTCAAGTCCGACGACTCGGAGCCCCGTCGCTTCGCCGTGGTCGCGATCCGCGACGGCCGCGAGGTCGCGCCGACGGAGCCGGGGATGCCGGACCCGACGACGCAGCGGGAGAAGGGGCCCGCGGCGGGCTTCGGCCCGGACCCCATCCAGGCGTTCCACCGGGTCGGCTGCATCGCCGACGCGGCGACGATCCGGGAGCGCTCGGACGGCAGCTTCGAGGTGATGGCCACGGGCACGACCCGGGTGAAGCTGCTGTCGGTGGACGCGAGCGGTCCGTTCCTGGTGGCCGAGATCGAGGAGATCCCGGAGGAGCAGGGCGACGAGGCGGGCACGCTGGCGGAGGGGGTGCTGCGGGCGTTCCGCACGTACCAGAAGCGGCTGGCGGGGGCGCGGGAGCGGTCGCTGACGACGAGCGACCTGCCCGACGATCCCTCGGTGGTGTCGTACCTGGTCGCGGCGGCGGCGGTGCTCGACACGCCGGCGAAGCAGCGGCTGCTGCAGGCGCCGGACACGGCGACGCGGCTGCGGGAGGAGCTGACCCTGCTGCGCGCGGAGACGGCGGTGCTGCGGCATCTGCCGTCGCTGCCGGCGGTGGACCTGACGCGGGCGCCGACGAGCCCGAACTGACGAAGGATTCCGGTGGCGAAGAAGCAGAAGAAGCAGGCGGGTGGCACTCCGGCGACGGTGGCGCTGACGGCGTCCGGGACTCCGTTCACGCTCCACTCCTACGACCATGACCCGGCGTCCCCCTCCTACGGCGAGGAGGCGGCGGAGGCGCTGGGCGTCTCCCCGGACCGGGTCTTCAAGACGCTGGTCGCGGACGTCGACGGCGAACTGACGGTGGCGGTGGTCCCGGTCGCGGGCCAGCTGGACCTGAAGGCCCTGGCCTCGGCCGTCGGCGGCAAACGCGCGACGATGGCGGACCCGGCGGCGGCCGAACGCACGACGGGCTACGTCCGCGGCGGCATCTCCCCGCTGGGCCAGCGCAAACGCCTCCGCACGGTCCTGGACGCGTCGGCCACGACCCACGAGACCATCTGCATCTCGGCGGGCCGCCGAGGCCTGGAAGTAGAACTGACCCCGACGTCCCTGGCCACCCTGACAGCAGCGGTCCTGGCCCCGATCGGCCGCGGCTAGCGCCCAAGGCCAAGCCCCACGGCACGAAGCCGTCGCGCGGGGGCCGAGCACCCTTGCGGCGCGAAGCCCACCGTGCGGGGCAGCGCCCAAGACCAAGCCCCACGACACGAAGCCGCCGCACGGGCCCGAGCACCCTTGCGGCGCGAAGCCCGCCGCTCCGACGGGTCCAGGAGGCCCTGGCCTACGACATCCGGCGCCCGCCCGCGGCGCGAAGCGGCCGCGGCCCGGGCAGGGCGGGCCCGACCACTCCTAGGACCGACCCGACCGCGCCCGCGGCGCGAAGCCGCCGCCCGGGGGCGTAGGGGGCGGAGCCCCGGTCTCGTCAGGGTTTCGGGAAGGGGTGGGGTGGGGGAATCCACCTCACCCCACGAGGCGTCAGGCCTGCGGACCCGGGCTCGGCTCGTCCGCCGTCGGCCATTCCGGCTCCAGGTCCCTCGGGCCGAAGAGGGCCGTCAGGGCCAGGTGGACGATCATCGCGGCGATCGGCCACGCCAGCATCGCCCCGGCCCACATCTCCAGCTTCAGCGGCGCGTCGAACACCACGTTCGGCCCCACCTCCTTCGCATGGGCCACCACGTCGTGCGTCGGGCCCAGCAGCGTGCCCACGCCCCAGCCGAGGAGCGATCCCAGCACGCCGCCCACCGCGAGACCCATCACCAGGGCCACGCCACCGTGCCGGTGGAAGAGGAAGACCAGGGCCGCCGCCACCGCGCCGAAGGCGAGCGCGAGCAGCACAAACGTTCCGTCCGCACCGATCGCCGCCTCCCCCTCGCTGTGCCGGAGGAAGACCGCCTTGCCGTCCGAGATCAGCGAGACCCGCGGCGCCAGCCACAGCCACAGCAGCCCCAGCGCCGCCCCGGCGACCGCGGAGATCACGGAGACCACGGCCGCCTGCCGCAGCTCCGTCACCGCGGTCGGCCCGCCGTCGTCGCCCGGCAGCGGAGGATAGGGCGCCGGCCACCCGTCCGGCGGCACGGCGTCGTTCGGAGGCTGGTGAGGCGGTGTCAGAGGTGCGGTCACCCCGCCATCGTGCCAGGTGCGGAAAGGACCCGCCTCAGCGGACCGCCGCCCGCCGATACGCCCACGTCGCCACGGCCAGCGACACGACCCCCACGACGCCGCACACCGCGAGGTCGAGCCCCACCGCCGCCCAGTCCGGGTGCGGATCGAAGGTGCGGGCCAGTGCCTCCACCCCGTACGTCGACGGCAGCAGGTCGCGCGCCCAGCCGATCGGCTCCGGGAGCCGCTCCGCCGGCAGCACCCCGAGCAGCAGCGCCGCCGACATGCCGAGCTGTCCGAGCAGCGTGGCGAATTCCTGCCGCGGCGCGAGCAGCCCGAGCGCCGCGCCGAGCCCGGCGAGCGCGGCCCCGGCCAGCGGCACGACCGCCGCGAGGATCCACAGGTTTCCGAGCGGCAGCCCGAAGAGCAGTGACCCGATGACCGCCGTCACGACGGTCCCCGGCACGGTGAAGGACGCGTACGCCCCGGCCGCCCCCAGCACCACCGATGCCGGCGGCACCGGCAGCGTCGCGTAGTGGTCGAGCCCCCCGGTGGCCCGCAGCTGCCCGAAGTACTGGGCGAGCAGATTGAGCGCGACGAAGGCGACGACGAGGACCGACGAGCCCGCCACGACCGCCCGCGCCTCCGCACCGCCGTCGACGACGCCCCGCATCAGGACCATGATCCCGACGGACTGGAACGTCGCCACGAACAGCAAGGGGATACGGGAGACCCGGGCGCGCGAGAGCTGCGCGCGGTACACGGCGGCGAGGGCCGGCAGCAGCCGGGCGCGCGGCGCCAGCGGCGCGGCGGTCCCGGCGGCCGGTGCGTCGGGGGCCCAGGCCGGCGCGGCCTCGGCGGGCACGATGCTCACTCTGTACAGCTCCTCATGCCTTCACCAGTCCCGTGGCTCCTCGGCTCTCGCCGCCGAGCGCCAGATACACGTCCTCCAGGCTCGGCGTGGCCAGCGTGAAGTCGTCCAGGGCGGCGAACGCCGCCCCGCCGGTCACCGCCGCGACCGCCGCCCGCGCCTCGTCCGGGGCCAGCCGGAGGGTCCAGCGCCGCCCGGACTCCTGTGCGAGCCCGCGCAGCGCGGCGACCTCCGGGACCTCCAGCGGCGCGCGCTCGCGCCACACCAGGTCGACCCGGACCTCGCCCGCGATACGTTCCTTCAGCCCGCCCGGGGTGTCGCAGGCGATGACCCGGCCCCGTTCCAGGACGGCGACCCGGTCCAGGACGGTCTCGGCCTCGATCACGTTGTGGGTGACGAGCAGCACGGTGGTGCCGTGCTCGGCGCGCCGACGGTCGACGGCGGACCAGACGGCCCGCCGCGCCATCGGGTCCATCCCGGTGGTGGGTTCGTCGAGGACGAGCACCGGGCGCTCGCCGACCAGGGCGGCGGCGACGCAGGCGAGCCGCCGCTGTCCGCCCGAGAGCTTCTTCAGCGGCCTCCCGGCGAGCTCGGTGAGGCCGAGCTCCTCCAGGACGGCGTCCTTCGCGGCCCGCGCGTCCCGTGCGGTCAGCCCGCGCAGCCGCCCGGTGGTCTCGGCGGCGAGCGCGACCGTCAGCTCGTCGAGCGCGGTGGACTCCTGGCCGAGGTAGGCGAGCAGCCGCGCGGCGCGTTCCGGGTGGCGTACGAGATCGTGGCCGAGCAGTGCCACCGTGCCGGAGTCGGGGCGCATCAGCCCGGTCAGCTGGCGTACGAGGGTGGACTTGCCGGCTCCGTTGGGGCCGAGCAGGCCGAAGATCTCGCCGCCGCGCACATCGAGGCTGATCCCGTCGGTGGCGCGGATCTCGGGGGTCGCGGGCGTCCCCCGCCGGGCGCGCGCGGCGGGGTACGTCTTGACCAGATCCCGCACCACGCACACCGTACTCACGGAGGAAGAGCCTACGGGGTCCTTCGGCCTACTCCCCCGCGGGGGCGCGTTCCGCGGCGGCCCGGACGTCGATCTCGCGCCAGAAACCTGCCCGGATCGCGTACCGGTCGTGCTCGTCGATCTGGTCGTCCTTGTGGGCGAGCAGGCCGAACCTGGCCGCGTACCTGAGCAGTTCGCCGTCGATGCGGTGCGGGATGCGCGGGTACATCACGGACAGCTTCTGGACGTGGCTCTGCTCGGGGAGCCGCTCCATCCAGCGGCGGGCGAAGACCTGACCGACCTCGAAGGGGTCGCCGCCGACGGTGGTGATGTCCTCCTCGCGGTCGGCCCAGCGCTGCTCGGCGCTGGTGAGCTGGGCGAGGGTGGGCAGGGAGGCGGTCTCGGGGGGCTCGCCGAGTGCGCTGCCGGGGCGTTCGATCCAGCCCTTGTCGGAGGACCAGCGCAGGGTGGCGTTGGTGGCCGGCGGGGTGGCCGGGGCGCCGGGGCCGCGCAGTCCCGCGAGGTCCTTGGGGGTGGGGACGACCTTGCCGGTGGCCGGCGCGGGCACGCCCGTCGCCGTTCCGTTCTCGGCGGGCGCGGGCGCCTCGGGGTCCGCCGTGCCGTTGTGTACGGAGGCGGCTGCCGCGGCCGCCGCCTCGGCGGCCCGCTCGGCGGAGGCGGCCAGCGCCGATTCGGGCAGCGGGGCGGAGAGGATCGCGGCGATCTCGGGGCGCGGGGCCGGCGGGGGCGCGCAGATGCCGGTGAGGTCCTTGGCGCGGACGGCCCGGGTGATCCAGGCCCGGTCGAGGACCCGGCGTTCGTCGGCCTCGGCGACGAGGTCCTCGGACTGGTTGTAGTCGCCGTCCGCGGCCTGCACCGCCCAGAGGTGGACGGCGACACCGTGTTCCTTGGCGGACATCAGGCCGGGCAGCAGATCGCCGTCGCCGGTCACGAGCACCACATCGGAGCAGGCGCGGTTTCTGGCCAGTTCGGTGAGCTCGGCGTGCATGGCCGCGTCGACGCCCTTCTGGGCCCAGCGACCGTCGCTGCGGGTCAGGGCGCCGAGCCGGACGGTGACCCGGGGCATCACGCGCAGCCTGCGGTGTTCGGGCTGGGGCACCCGGTCGGGAGCGCCGTCGAACCAGTAGATGCGCAGCAGGGGCTGTTCGGTGTCGGCCTCGGCCCGTTCGCGCAGTCCCTGGATGAGCGCGGCGTGGTCGACGGTGATCCGGGAGCGGGCCGGTTCCCCGGCGAGGAGGCTCGCGGCGGCGCCCAGCAGATAGCCGGCGTCCACGAGAACGACGCAGCGGTCCACGTGTTCCACCTTCTTTCGGGAACCTCGGGATCGGAAGTTGCTTCGGATTTCCCCAGAGTCTGCCCGACCGTGGAGAGGTTGACGGCCGGAACTGGATCATCGGCGTGGCGAATGTCACTACGCGACCCCCTCACTGAGGGTAATGATCCAAAATGCGGCGGTTCACCCCATATGTGAGGCTGACAGCGGCCCTGGCCCCGAGATCCCTTTGAGGAGGCATCACCATGGCCAAGAATCGGAAGCAGAACCGCAGTCAGCAGCAGTCCTCGCAGGCCGAGCGCGGCGCCCAGCAGGCGCAGCAGTCGTCGATGGAGTCCCAGGCCGAGCAGCGCGCCTCGCAGGTGACTCCCGGTGACATGGCTCGCAAGGGCCGGCAGAAGCGCTTCGGTCACAACTGATCGCGCGTAACCCCGGAAGGGGCGCACCCGTGACGACGGGCGCGCCCCTTCCGCGCGTGCGGGCCCCGGCTTCCGCGGGGGATCCTGCCGCTATCCGGCCAGGCAGGACGGGCCGAGCAGTACCTTCAGGTCGCCGAAGAGGGCGGGGTCGGGCTGGACCCGGTGCCGGTCGAGCCGCAGGACGGTCGTCGTGCGCGGGCCCTGGAGCTTGATCCGTACCTCGGTGTTGCCCTTGTGGTGCCCCAGGATCTCGCCGAGCCGGCTGATCATCGGCGGGGTGACCTTGACGGTCGGGATGGTCAGGACGACGGGCGCGTTGGTCCCGGCGTTCGACAGGTCCGGGACCATCAGCTCCATGGCGACCAGCCGGGGCACGTCCTCGCGCTTGTCGAGCCGGCCCTTCACGAAGACCACCGTGTCCTCGACGAGCTGGGTGGAGACCAGCTGGTACGTGGCCGGGAAGAACATGCACTCGATGGAGCCGGCGAGGTCCTCGACGGTGGCGATGGCCCAGGCGTTGCCCTGCTTGGTCATCTTGCGCTGGAGGCCGGAGATGATGCCGCCGATGGTGACGACCGCGCCGTCGGAGTGCTCGCCGCCGGTGAGCTGGGAGATCGCCGCGTCCGTCTTGTCGGAGAGGACGTGCTCGATGCCGAAGAGCGGGTGGTCGGAGACGTAGAGGCCGAGCATCTCGCGCTCCTGGGCGAGCAGGTAGGACTTCTCCCACTCGACGTCGGAGAACTCCACGTCCAGGCCGAAGCCGGGCTCGTCGGTCGCCTCGTCGCCCATGCCGCCGAAGAGGTCGAACTGTCCCTCGGCCTCCTTGCGCTTGACCGCCACCACGTTGTCGATCATCGGCTCGTGGTGGGCGACCAGGCCCTTGCGGGTGTGCCCCATCTCGTCGAAGGCGCCGGCCTTGATCAGCGACTCGATGGTCCGCTTGTTGCAGACGACCGCCTCGACCTTGTCGAGGAAGTCGGGGAACGTGGAGTACTTCCCCTTCGCCTTGCGGGACTTGATGATCGACTCGACGACGTTGGTGCCGACGTTGCGGACCGCGGAGAGGCCGAAGAGGATCACGTCGTCGCCCTGGGCGGCGAAGTTCGACTCGGACTCGTTGACGTTGGGCGGCAGGACCTTGATGCCCATGCGGCGGCACTCGTTGAGGTAGACCGCGGACTTGTCCTTGTCGTCCTTGACCGAGGTCAGCAGACCGGCCATGTACTCGGCCGGGTAGTTGGCCTTGAGGTACGCGGTCCAGTAGGAGACCAGGCCGTACGCGGCGGAGTGCGCCTTGTTGAAGGCGTAGCCGGCGAAGGGGACCAGGACGTCCCACAGGGCCTGGATGGCCTCGTCGCTGTAGTCGTTCTTCCGGGCGCCGGCCTGGAAGATGGTGAAGTTCTTCGCCAGCTCCTCGGGCTTCTTCTTGCCCATCACGCGGCGGAGGATGTCGGCCTCGCCGAGGGAGTACCCGGCGATGATCTGGGCGGCCTTCTGCACCTGCTCCTGGTAGACGATCAGGCCGTAGGTGACCGCGAGCACCTCTTCGAGCGGCTTCTCCAGCTCGGGGTGGATCGGGGTGATCTCCTGCTGCTTGTTCTTGCGCAGGGCGTAGTTCGTGTGCGAGTTCATGCCCATCGGGCCCGGCCGGTACAGGGCGGACACGGCGGAGATGTCTTCGAAGTTGTCGGGCTTCATCAGCCGCAGCAGCGAACGCATGGGGCCGCCGTCGAACTGGAAGACACCGAGGGTGTCACCGCGCTGGAGCAGTTCGAAGGTCTTCGGGTCGTCCAGCGGCAGGGCCAGCAGGTCGAGGTCGATGCCCTTGTTGGCCTTCACCATCTTGACGGCGTCGTCCATGATGGTCAGGTTTCGCAGGCCCAGGAAGTCCATCTTCAGCAGGCCGAGCGACTCGCACTGGGGGTAGTCCCACTGCGTGATGGTCACTCCGTCGGTGTGCCGCACCCAGATCGGGGCGTGGTCGACGATGGGCTCGCTGGACATGATCACGCCGGCGGCGTGCACGCCCATCTGCCGGACGAGGCCCTCCACGCCCTTGGCGGTGTCGATGACCTTCTTCACGTCGGGCTCGTTCTCGTACATCGCCCGGATCTCGCCGGCCTCGCTGTAGCGCGGGTGCGAGGGGTCGGTGATGCCGTTGAGGTCGATGCCCTTGCCGAGGACGTCGGCGGGCATGGCCTTGGTGAGCCGGTCGCCCATGGCGTACGGGTAGCCGAGGACGCGGGCGGAGTCCTTGATGGCGTTCTTCGCCTTGATCTTGCCGTACGTGCCGATCATGGCGACCTTGTCGGCGCCGTACTTCTCGGTCACGTACCGGATCACCTCGACGCGCCGACGCTCGTCGAAGTCGATGTCGACATCGGGCATCGAGATGCGCTCGGGGTTGAGGAAGCGCTCGAAGATCAGTCCGTGCGGGATCGGGTCGAGGTCGGTGATGCCCATGGCGTACGCGACGATCGAGCCGGCCGCGGAACCTCGGCCGGGGCCGACCGCGATGCCCTGCTTCTTCGCCCACATGATGAAGTCGGCGACGACGAGGAAGTAGCCGGGGAAGCCCATCGAGATGATGGTGTCCATCTCGTACTCGGCCTGCTTCAGCCGGTCGTCCGGAATGCCTCCGGGGAAGCGGCGGTGCATTCCCCGCATGGTCTCCTCGCGGAACCAGGAGACCTCGGTGTAGCCCTCGGGGATGTCGAACTTCGGCATGAGGTTCTTCTCGACGAACATGCCGTCGGTACTGACCTGCTCGGCGACCAGCAGCGTGTTGCGGCAGCCCTCCTGCCAGGCGTCCGAGGAGTCGACGGCGTACATCTCGTCCGTGGACTTCAGGTAGTAGCCGGTGCCGTCGAACTTGAAGCGGTCCGGGTCGGAGAGGTTCTTGCCGGTCTGGATGCACAGCAGCGCGTCATGGGCCGTGGCCTCGTGCGCGTACGTGTAGTGCGAGTCGTTGGTGACCAGCGGCGGGATGCCGAGCTTCTTGCCGATCTCCAGGAGTCCGTCGCGGACCCGGCGCTCGATCTCGATGCCGTGGTCCATCAGCTCCAGGAAGTACCGCTCCTTGCCGAAGATGTCCTGGTACTCGGAGGCGGACTTCAGGGCCTCGTCGAACTGGCCGAGGCGCAGCCGGGTCTGCAGCTCGCCGGAGGGGCAGCCGGTGGAGGCGATCAGGCCCTCGGACCACTGGGAGATGGTCTCCTTGTCCATCCGGGGCCACTTCTGCAGCCAGCCCTCGGCGTAGGCGTCGGAGGAGAGCCGGAAGAGGTTGTGCAGCCCGGTGTTGTTCGCCGCCCAGATCGTCTTGTGGGTGTAACCACCGGAACCGGAGACGTCGTCCCGCTTCTGGTGCGGCTGGCCCCACTGGATCTTCCGCTTGTTGCGCCGGGACTCCGGGGCGACGTACGCCTCGATGCCGATGATCGGCGTCACACCGGCCTTCTTGGCCGAGTGGAAGAAGTCGTACGCCCCGTGGAGGTTGCCGTGGTCGGACATGGCGATATGGGTCATGCCCATCTCGTTGCATGCGTCGAACATGTCCTTGAGCCGCGCGGCACCGTCCAGCAGCGAGTACTGGGTGTGTACGTGAAGGTGCGTGAAGGGCGGCTTGGTCACGGCGGGGAGCCTCCGGGAAACGGGAGTCGACAGGCTGCGGGCAGTCTGGGGGGACAGCGTGGAAGTCTACGGCTCTCCACTGACAACCGGCGGGCACTCGGGGGTACGGTCGCGCGTTGAGAGACACAGAACGCCTGTCCCAATTGTCATGAACAGTCTTGCACCAGGAGGCACCCTCGATGTCGGTCCCCCAGCCCACCGCCGCCGAGCGCGGTGAGCAGATACTCGCCGTCTTCGACACCGCCTTCGGTGAGCTCCTCGCCGCCGACCCGGCCGCCTTCCGCGTCAAGTTCCGGAAGATGGCCGGCTCCGCCTTCGCCTTCTACCGGGGCACGGCGTCCCTGTTCTACAGCGATCTGGAGCAGGAGCAGCACGGCGGTCCGTACGTGGACGAGCAGACCGGCCGGGTCTGGATCCACGGCGATCTGCATGCCGAGAACTTCGGCACGTACATGGACGCCAACGGCCGGCTGATCTTCAACGTCAACGACTTCGACGAGGCGTACGTCGGCCCCTTCACCTGGGACCTGAAGCGGCTCTCCGCCTCCCTCGCGCTGATCGGCTACTCGAAGGCGCTGAGCGACGAGCAGATCACGGAGCTCGTACGGATCTACGCCGCGGCCTACCGGGAGCGCATCCACGCCCTGGCGGTCGGCGCCAAGGACGACGAGGTGCCGCCCTTCACCCTGGACACGGCCGAGGGCCCGCTCCTGGGCGCGCTGCGCGACGCCCGCTCGCTGACCCGCTTCGGGCTCCTGGAGTCGATGACGGAGATCCGCGACTTCGAGCGCCGCTTCTCCTCCGGCGGCGGCTCCATCGAGCTGGACGCGGCGACGCGCTACAAGGTCCTGGCGGCCTTCGACGGCTATCTGGAGACCCTGCCGGAGTCGTCTCTGGCGCGCCCCGACTCGTACCGGGTCAAGGACGTCGTGGGCCGGCGCGGGATCGGCATCGGTTCGGCCGGCCTGCCCTCGTACAACATCCTTCTCGAGGGCAACAGCGACGCCCTGGAGAACGACGTCGTGATCTACATGAAGCAGGCGCAGACCCCGGCCGTGTCGCGCCACGTGACGGACGCCGCGGTGCGCGGGTACTTCCAGCACGAGGGTCACCGCACGGTCATCTCCCAGCGGGCCCTCCAGGCGCACGCGGACCCGTGGCTGGGCTGGACCGAGCTGGACGGCTCCGGGCAGCTGGTCGCGGAGGTCTCGCCGTACGCGGTGGACCTGGACTGGTCGGACATCGACGACCCGGAGGAGATCGCGGCGACCGTGGCCGACCTCGGCCGCGCGACGGCGACGATGCACGCGGCGGCCGACGACTCCAGCGGCCACTCGCTGGTGCCGTTCTCGACCGAGCGGGCCATCGACGCGGCGATCGCCGCCGACGAGGCGGGCTTCGCCGACCTGCTGGTGGACTTCGCGCACAGCTACGGGGCACGCGCGCGTGAGGACCACCAGATCTTCGTGGACCTGTTCCGGAACGGCCGGATCCCGGGCTTGTAGGCCCCTCGCACAGCTCGCCCTTAAGGGGCTCTTACAGGAAGGCATGGCACACTCTCCAGCGCTATGGACATATCAGGGACGCGGCTCAGGGGGCTGCGGGCGGCGCTCTTCACGGCACTGGTCGTGACGCTGTCCGCGGGCTCCCACGTGCTGCTGTCCCAGGTGCCGCTGCCGCTGCCGACCGTGGGCCTGCTCTCGGCCGGCGTGTTCGCCGTGGCGTACGCGCTGGCCGGCCGCGAGCGCGGTTTCGGCCCGATCGCAGGGCTGCTCGTGCCGCTGGAGCTGGCGGCCGACACGGTCTTCACCGCCGGCCAGGCGGTCTGTTACGGCCAGGCCGGCGGTCCGGTCGCCGGTTCGCTGCGCGCGGTGGGCGTGGACGTCCTCTGCGGCGGCGCGCTGGGCACCCCGCTGCCGGGGGTCGCCGCCCCCGAGAGCGGGACCGCGGCCGCCCTGCTGAACTCTCCCGACCCGGCCCTGCCGTGGCTGCTGCTCGCCGCTCATGTGTCGGTCGGGCTGTTCGCGGCTGCCTGGCTGCGGCACGGTGAGCGGGCCCTGACCCGGCTGGTCGGCGCCGTGGCGGCCGTCGCGTTCCGGCCGCTGCTGCTGGTCGCGGCCCTCCTCGGCGCCCCGCGCACCGCTCCGGGGCGCGGCGGGCGCCCCCTGGACCGGCCGCGCCGGTCCCGTACCCGCCTCCTCGTGCACTCCGTCGGACGGCGGGGACCGCCGTGCTCGGGCTTCGCCCTCGCCTGAGCACCGCACCCCCCTTCCTTTCGACGTTCCACGGAGATCACGACCATGAGTGCACGCAACAGCCAGAGCAACAAGGCGGCCGCCCGCGAGCGGCTGCGCATCGAGCGCGAGCGTCAGGCCAAGAAGGACAAGGCCCGCCGCCAGGTGATCGTCGCCGTGTCGGCGGTCGCCGCCCTGGCGGTCGCCGGCGGCATCGGCTTCGCCGTCGTCCAGGCCAACAAGCCGTCCCACTGGGAGGCGGTGGCGAAGGAGTCGGCCGTCACCGCGCCCAAGAACACCGAGGGCACCAACGGCACGACGGTCGTCATCGGCAAGTCGTCCGCGAAGAAGACGCTGGAGCTCTACGAGGACTCGCGCTGCCCGGTCTGCGCGACCTTCGAGCAGCAGGTCGGCGCGACGGTCGACAAGGACGTCGAGGACGGCAAGTACAAGGTCAAGTACGTCGGCGCCACGTTCATCGACAACGTCGACCAGGGCGAGGGCTCGAAGAACGCCCTGTCGGCTCTGGGCGCGGCGCTGGACGTGAGCCCCGAGGCGTTCATGGCGTACAAGTCCGCCCTCTACTCCACCCAGTTCCACCCGGAGGAGAGCCAGGACAAGTTCGCAAAGGACTCCTACCTGCTGGAGGTCGCGGACTCGGTCCCGGCGCTGAAGGGCAACGCGGCGTTCAAGAAGAACGTGGAGAACGGCACCTTCGACGCCTGGGCGATGAAGATGTCCGCGGCGTTCGACGCCAGCGGTGTGAAGGGCACGCCGACGCTGAAGATGGACGGCAAGGCCCTGACGGCCGAGGGCAGCGAGAACCCGCCGCTGACGGTGGACCAGTTCAACGCCGCGATAGCGCCGGCGCTCAAGGGCTGACGGGCGCTCGGGTCCGCGGGAGCCCCGGCCCCCGCGGACCCGCCCGGCGCGGGCGGCGGCGGACTATCACGTCCGCCGGGCGACGAGTGTGCGAACTTCCGGTTTTCGCCTGCCTATTCGTCATACTGGTCAGTAATCTGACTGCCCGTGACCAGTCGACACATATCCCCTGCCCCCACCCGCCGTACGGTCGTGAAGGCCGCCGCCGTCACGGCCGTCGCCACACCGGCCCTGGTGGGCGCCGCCTCCCCCGCGTTCGCGGACTCCGAGGCACCCGCGTTTCTGCACGGCGTCGCCTCCGGCGACCCGCTGCCCGACGGCGTCCTGCTCTGGACCCGTGTGACACCCACCCCCGACGCCGCACCCGGATCCGGCAGAGGTCCCGCCGTCACGGTCGGCTGGGAGGTGGCCGAGGACCGGGCCTTCACCCGGATCGTGGCCCGCGGCACCGCCGACGCGACGGCCGCCTCCGACCACACCGTCAAGGTGGACGTCCGGGGTCTTCGCCCGGCGACCGCGCACTGGTACCGCTTCACGGCGGGCGAGGCCGTCTCGCCCGTCGGCCGCACCCGCACCACGCCGGCCACCGACGCCGTCACGCCCGGCGTCCGCTTCGGCGTCGTCTCCTGCTCCAACTGGGAGTCCGGCTACTTCTCCGCGTACCGCCACCTCGCGGCCCGCGCGGACCTGGACGCGATCCTCCATCTCGGCGACTACATCTACGAGTACGGCACCGGCGGCTACCCCGAGGCGAAGTACGTCGTCCGGCAGCACGAGCCGAAGCACGAGATCGTCTCGCTGTCCGACTACCGCACCCGGCACGGGAAGTACAAGACGGACGCCGATCTGCAGGCGCTGCACGCCGCGCACCCGATGATCGCGATCTGGGACGACCACGAGGTCGCCAACGACGCCTGGTCGGGCGGGGCGGAGAACCACACGCCCGGCGCCGAGGGCGAGTGGGCGGCCCGGGTCGCCGCCGCCAAGCAGGCGTACTTCGAGTGGATGCCGGTCCGCGCCTCGACCGAGGGCACGGTCTACCGCCGGCTGCGCTTCGGCAAGCTGGCCGATCTGCACCTGCTCGACCTGCGCTCCTTCCGCTCGCAGCAGGCGGGCATCGGCAAGGGCGCCGTCGACGACCCGGAGCGCACCCTCACCGGCCGCGCCCAGCTGGACTGGCTGAAGTCCGGCCTCGCCGGCTCCGACGCGACCTGGAAGCTGGTCGGCACCTCGGTGATGATCTCGCCGGTCGCCTTCGGCGCCCTGCCGGCCCACCTGATCGGTCCGCTCGCGGAGTTGCTGGGCCTGCCGAAGGAGGGGCTCGCGGTCAACGTCGACCAGTGGGACGGCTACACGGACGACCGCAAGGAGCTGCTGGCGCATCTGACCCAGCGATCCATCCGGAACACCGTCTTCCTGACCGGTGACATCCACATGGCCTGGGCCAACGACGTGCCCGTGAAGGCGGCGACGTACCCGCTGTCGCAGTCGGCGGCCACCGAGTTCGTGGTCACCTCGGTGACCTCGGACAACCTGGACGACATCCTCCATGTGGCGCCGGGCACGCTCTCGGTGGTGGCGGCCGGGGCGGTCAAGGCCGCCAACCGCCATGTGAAGTGGGTGGACATGGACCACCACGGCTACGGCGTGCTCGATGTGACCGCCGAGCAGTCGCAGATGGACTACTACACGGTCTCCGACAAGGCGAAGGCGGACGCGACGGCCGCCTGGTCGCGCTCGTACCGGACCCGGAACGGAACGCAGCGCGTCGAGCGGGTGTACCAGCCGGTGCGCTGAGCCCGCCCCGGCCCTTCACCGACATGACGCCATGGTCGCTTTTCAGCCATGATCGCGTCTGTTAACAGAAGATCACATCGCTACGGCGGGTGGTGAGTTCGGCAGATCGAATCCGGACACACCACCCGCCTCTGGCTTCTCGTTCGTTACGTCGATGTCTCAAACTCCGGAACGGACGAGAGTTCTTCTTCCCGATGACCCGAAATGCCCCACGAATGATTGGGCTTGATCAATGCTCAACAACGTCTGACATGGACCCGTAATCTCCCCGCGGTGGCGAGGAATTGCCTCCCACAAACCCCCCGCGAGGAGTCACCAGTGCGTGCTCTTGTTCGTATATCGCCGCGTATGTCACGTCGTGTACTCGGCACCGCGGTCATGGCCGGAACCCTGGCCCTGGCCCCCCTCTCCGCCCCGTCGGCCGCCCCGGCCACCACCACGACGGCCGCCGCTCCCTCCGCCGAGGAGTGCGCGGACGGTACGGAGACCCTCTCCGGCGCCCGCAAGGCCCGCGGCGCCACCGCCCACGCCGGCGAGCCCAACGAGATCTCCGCCGCCCAGGCCAAGGCCATGGACGCGGACCTGAAGAAGAGACTGGAGTCGGTCCGCGCGAGCGGCATGAACGCCACCGCCGCCGTGGTGACCATCCCGGTCCACTTCCACGTCGTGCACAGCGGCACCGCCGGCAAGCTGACGGCCACCGACATCAACAAGCAGATGGCGGTCCTCAACGCGGCCTACGGCGGCCAGGGCACCGGCAACGTGAACACCAACTTCCAGTTCACCCTCGCCTCGACCGACTACACGGACAACGCGTCCTGGTACAACCTGGCCTCCGGCTCCACCGCCGAGAAGCAGATGAAGCAGACGCTGCGCAAGGGCGGCGCCGGCGCGCTGAACTTCTACACGGCCAAGCTCAGCGGCGGTCTGCTCGGCTGGGCGACCTTCCCGTCCTCGTACAGCTCCAACCCGTCGATGGACGGTGTGGTCGTCCTCGACTCCTCGCTGCCGGGCGGCTCCGCGGCCAACTACAACGAGGGCGACACCGCCACCCACGAGGTCGGCCACTGGATGGGGCTGTACCACACGTTCCAGGGCGGCTGCAGCGGCTCCGGCGACTCGGTGAGCGACACCCCGGCCGAGAAGAGCCCGGCGTACGAGTGCCCGACCGGCCGTGACAGCTGCACCAACAAGACCGGTGTGGACCCGATCCACAACTTCATGGACTACACGTACGACTCGTGCATGTACCAGTTCACCGCGGGCCAGGTCTCGCGGATGAGCAGCATGTGGACCGCGTACCGCGGCTGACGTCCCCTCGGCCCGGCATGAGGAAGGGGGGGGGGGGGGGGGCCCCCCCCCCCCCCCCCCCGGGGGCGAAAAGCGGGCCCGGGACCCCCCCCCCCACGCCCCCCCGGGGGGCGGGGGGTGATAAAAAAAAAAGA
>NZ_JBHWBS010000074.1:30247-39467 GCF_042735655.1 Streptomyces sp. NPDC059567
TCGAGTGGCTAAGAACCTGATTGTCCCCGGTTATCGGCGTCTCCGCCCACCCCGCCCCGATTTGGGGGGGGGGGCGGGGGGCCCCCCCCCCCCCCCCCCTTCCGTACGTCCTACAGGCTCTCCAGGAACGCCAGCGCGATCGCCCAGGTCTGCTCGGCGGCGCGCTCGTCGAAGTCCGGCAGCTCCGGATCGGTGTAGAGGTGACCGGCCCCGGGGTAGCGGTAGACCTCCACGTCCGCCCCCGCCTTGCCCATCCGCAGATACCAGGACGTCAGCCAGTCGTGCGATTCGAAGGGGTCCGGGTCGGCGATGTGCAGCTGTACGGGAAGGTCGTCGGCGGTCGCGCTCTCCGCGATGTCCGAGGTGCCGTGGAGCAGCAGCAGTCCGCGCGCCTTGTCGTCGCCCAGCGCGAGGGTCTGCGCGACCGAGGCGCCGAACGAGAAGCCCGCGTAGAGGAGTCCGCGCTCGGAGTACGGAGCCGCGGCCAGGATCGCGCGCTTCAGCAGCTCGTCCTTGCCGATCTCCTCCTTGATCGCCATGCCCTCTTCCACGGTCCCGGCGGTCCGGCCCTCGAAGAGGTCGGGCACGTGCACCAGGTGCCCGGCGGCCCGCAGCCGTTCGGCCGCGGCCTCCACCGCCGGACGCAGACCGTAGGTCGAGTGGAAAAGCATGATGTCCATGCGGTCCATCCTGCCAGCCGGCCGCGTCATCTCATGCTGCGCACGTCCAGCTGGCGCAGCACCCTGTCGACCACCTCGGGATCGGTGCCCGGCTCGCTCCGCGCCGAGAGCACCTCGTGGCGGGCGGCCGACATCATCTCCCGCTGGATGCGCTGCACGGCCTTGAGGCGCCCGGCCCGCTCGGCGAAAGCGGCCCGGCGCTCCTCGTCCAGCATGTCGGGACTGATCCGCGCCCCGATGTCGAACGCCCCGCGCAGCAGCCGCTCCTGGACCTCTTCGGGCAGCTCCTCCACGTCCTCGATCTCCTTGAGCCGGAGCTTGGCCGCCTTCGCCGCGCGGAGCGCGAGGTCGCGCTCCAGGGCGCGCTCGGCGTCCGTGTCCGCCTGCACCCCCAGCCGCTTGACCAGCCAGGGCAGGGTGAGGCCCTGGAGGACCAGAGTGGTCATGATCACACAGAAGGCGATGAAGACGATCTCGTCCCGGCCGGGGAACGGCGAGCCGTCGTCCGTACGCAGCGGGATGGCGAGCGCCAGCGCCACCGAGGCCACCCCGCGCATCCCGGACCACCACATGACGACGGTCTCCCGCCAGCTCATGGGGATCTCCTCGTCGTAGTCGCGGCGGGTGTGCAGCCGCTTGGCCAGCCAGGTGGCGGGCATCAGCCACAGCAGCCGCACGCCGATGACGACACCGGTCACGGCCGCGCCCCAGCCGAGCATCTCCCCCAGGCGGCCGTCGCTGGTGCCGAAGACGACGTGCAGTTCGAGTCCGATCAGTCCGAAGGCGATGCCCGTGACCAGGGTGTCGACGATCTGCCAGAACGCCTGTCCGGCGAGCCGGCCCATGACGTCGTCGGCGTCGAACGCGTGCTCGGCGAGGAAGAGGGCGACGACGAGGACGGCGAGCACGCCGGAGCCGCGCAGCTCCTCGGCGAGGACATAGGCGACGAAGGGGACGAGGAGGGTGAGCCCGGTCTGGAGGGTGGGCTCACCGAGCAGGCCCATGAGCTTGTTGCTGAGCCAGCCCAGGACGAGCCCGACGGCGATGGCGACGACGGCCGACAGGACGAGCTCGGCGCCCGCGCCCTCCCAGGAGAACGAACCGCCGACGGCCGCGCCGATGGCCACGTGGTAGAGCACGATCGCGGTGACGTCGTTGAAGAGCCCCTCGCCCTCCAGGATCGAGACCAGTCGGCGCGGCAGCCCGAGCGAGCCGGCGACGGCGGTCGCCGCGACCGGGTCGGGCGGCGCGACGAGCGCGCCGAGCGCGACGGCGGCGGCGAGTGGCAGCCCTGGGACGAGCGTATGGGCCATGGCGGCGACGGCGGCCGTGGTGACGAAGACCAGGGCGACGGCGAGCAGGAAGATCGGCCGCCGGTTGGCCGCGAACTGGCGCCAGGACGTGCGTTGCACGGAGGCGTAGAGGAGCGGCGGCAGGACGAGCGGAAGGATGTACTCGGGCGGGATCTCGACGCTGGGTACGAAGGGCAGGAAGGCCAGCACGATCCCGACGAGGGTCATGAGCACCGGGGCCGGCAGCCCGAGCCGGTCCCCGAGCGGCACGGTGAGCAGCGCGCCGAGCAACAGCAGGAACAACAGGGCCAATTGGTCCACGGTGAGCCCTCCCGGCCTGGCGGCACGGTCGATGATCGGGCCTCAACCCTGCCACGGGCGGGGACGAATCCACCCAAACCCGCCGAGCGGCGCCGCTCACGGGCGGGGCCCAGGGGGAACGCCCCCATGGGCCCGCGCGGAGGATCCCTAGAGCGCCCGCCGCATCGCGCGGTGCGGAATGCCCGCGTCCTGGAACTCGGGGCCGTACGCCTCGTAGCCGAGCCGCTCGTAGAAACCGAGCGCCTGGGTCTGGGCGTGGAGATCCACGGCCGCCAGCCCGCGCGCACGGGCGGCGACCTCGATGGCGCGGACGAGCGCCACGCCGACCCCCAGGCCGCGCGCGGCCTTGGTGACCGCGAGCCGCCCCAGCGAGCCCACGGACGTGTCGGCGCCGGTCTTGCCGACCGCGTCCTCGCCGTGGATCAGCCGTCCGGTGCCCAGCGGCAGTCCGTCCTCACGGACGGCGAGGACGTGCACGGCCGTCTCGTCGTACCGGTCGTACTCGATCTCCTGCGGCACCCGCTGCTCGACCACGAAGACGTCCCGTCGCACCGCGAAGCAGGCCTCGCGGTCCTCGGGGCCGCGCACCTCCCGGACCGAGAACCCCGCGCTCACGCGCTCTCCGCCGCGATCCGGTCCAGCGCGTTCTGCAGGTCCGCCGGGTAGGTGCTCGCGAACTCGACCCAGCGCCCGTCCGACGGGTGCTCGAAGCCCAGCCGTACGGCGTGGAGCCACTGCCTGGTCAGACCGAGCCGCTTCGCCATCGTCGGATCGGCGCCGTAGGTGAGGTCGCCGACGCAGGGGTGGCGGTGGGCCGACATGTGCACCCGGATCTGGTGGGTGCGGCCGGTCTCCAGCTTGATGTCGAGCAGCGAGGCCGCGCGGTACGCCTCGATCAGGTCGTAGTGCGTCACGGAGGGCTTGCCCTCGGCGGTGACGGCCCACTTGTAGTCGTGCTGGGGGTGGCGGCCGATCGGCGCGTCGATGGTGCCGCTCATCGGGTCCGGGTGGCCCTGGACCAGCGCGTGGTAGCGCTTGTCGACGACCCGCTCCTTGAACTGCGCCTTGAGCAGCGTGTACGCCCGCTCCGACTTGGCGACGACCATCAGACCCGAGGTGCCGACGTCGAGCCGGTGCACGATGCCCTGGCGCTCGGCGGCACCGGAGGTGGAGATGCGGTAGCCGGCGGCGGCGAGGCCGCCGATGACCGTCGTTCCGGTCCAGCCCGGGCTCGGGTGGGCGGCCACCCCGATCGGCTTCATGATCACGACGATGTCGTCGTCGTCGTGGATGATCTCCATGCCCTCGACGGGCTCGGCCACGATCTGCACGGGCGCCGGGGCGCCGGGCATCTCGACCTCGAGCCAAGCGCCACCGCTCACCCGCTCGGACTTGCCGACGACGGCGCCGTCGACCTGGACCTTCCCGGAGGCGGCCAGCTCGGCCGCCTTCGTACGGGAGAACCCGAACATACGGGCGATGGCGGCGTCGACGCGCTCGCCCTCAAGGCCATCGGGAACGGGCAGGGTGCGGATCTCGGGACTCGTACTCACCTGTCGAGTATGCCTTGTCAGTCCTTGTGGACGGTGCCGTCGGGGTCCAGGCCCCGGAAGGACAGGATCACGATCAGGAAGCCGCCGCAGACGATCGCCGAGTCCGCGAGGTTGAAGACGGCGAAGTGGGCCGGCGCGATGAAGTCGACGACCGCGCCCTCGAAGACGCCGGGCGAGCGGAAGATCCGGTCGGTCAGGTTGCCCAGCGCACCGCCCAGGAGCAGGCCGAGCGCGATGGCCCACCAGGTGCTGTAGAGCTTGCGGGCCAGCCGGGCGATCACGACGATCACCGTCGCCGCGATGAACGTGAAGATGATCGTGAAGGCCTCGCCCATGCCGAAGGCCGCGCCCGGGTTGCGGATCACGTGGAACGTCAGCAGATCCCCGACGACCCGGATCGGCTCGCGACCCTCCAGCTCGGCGACCACGAGCAGCTTGCTGCCGAGGTCGAGCAGGTACGCGAGCAGGGCGACCACGAAGAGCGCGACGATCTTGCGCTTGCCCCTGGGCTGCTCGACGGGGGCCGAGGCCTCGCCGTCCGCCGCGCCGTCCGCGTCTGAATCCGGCGTACCGATGATGCGCTCCGCCTCTGCCACGTGAGTCCCTCAACCTAGGTGCCCTGACTGTGCACGAGGGTACGTCACGCCTCTACGGCACCGTCAGGGCAGCCGGGCACCGAATCAGCCGCGACGCTCCTGCTTCTGCTTGTCCTCGACGCAGAGGGTGGCCCGCGGGAAGGCCTGCATCCGCGCCTTGCCGATCGGCTTGCCGCAGACCTCGCAGAGCCCGTAGGTGCCCGCGTCCAGCCGCTCCAGGGCGTGCTCGGACTGCTCGAGCATCTCGCGGGCGTTGGCGGCCAGGGCCAGCTCGTGCTCGCGCGTGATGTTCTTGGTGCCGGTGTCGGCCTGGTCGTCGCCCGCGCCGTCACCGGAATCCCGCATCAGTCCGGTCAGCTCCTCCTTGGAGTGGACCAGCTCGGCCCGGAGCCTGAGCACCTCGCTCTCCAGCTCGGCGCGGGCCTCGGCGACCTCCTCGGGCGTCCAGGGGTCCTCGCCGGGGCGCACCGCGAGCTCGCCGGTACGGGCCGGGGGGACCGCGGCCTCGTTCTCGGCCGTCGTGACGCCACCCGCGGTCTTCTTCGCTGCCACCGTCCTGGCTCCTGTCTGCTTCACCTGCGCCGCGGACGCGGCCTTCTTCGTGACCGCGGCCTGCTTGGCCGGGGCTTTCTTCGCCGCCGGGACCTTCTTGGCCCCCGGAGCCTTCTCGGCGGCCGTGGACTTCCCGGCCGTCGTGGACTTCTTGGCCTTGGCGGCCTTCTTCGCGGCCGTCTCCTTCGCCGGAGCCTTGGCCTTCTTGGCCGCCGGAGCCTTCTTCGCGGCCGGCTTCCTCTCCGGAGCCGCCTCGTCGGCCGCGGCCCCGGGCGTCTTCCTCGCCGTGCTCTTGCGTGCCGGGGCCACCGCGTTCGCCTTCTTCGTGACCGTCGTCTTCTTGCCGGTGACGTCCTTGGCCGCCCCGCCCGTACCGGTGGTACCGGCGGTCGAGGTCTTCTTCGCGGCGGTCTTCTTCGCCACCATGTCGCGACCCCTTCACATTTTGTGATCTTGCTCGCGAATCGTGCTGGGACGATAAATCGGCCCAAGGCTCGCGGCAACGGGGCACGCCGCCGTTTCGCACCCGCCCATGCCCGCGGCATGGCCTGCCTGCCTCCGTTGTGCCCAGCTCCCCGCCCGGTGAATCCGCCCCGTCGCCACGGCCGAAGTCCGGTGGCGCCCGTATGGCCATTCGGGTCACGCCGGACGCCCCGGCGAGCCGCCGGAAAAGCGGTCTGCCGACCCCCTCCCCGCCCCGTACACTGGGCAGAGCGAAAGGCTTGGATGGGGACGAGTAGCGTCGTACGCAGCCATGAGCGACCCGGGGACGGTGAGAGCCCGGGGGCCAGCCCGATGTGAAGGATCACCCCGGAGCCGCCGGAAGAAAGCCGTCAGGCGACTAGACCCGGCATCGCGACCCCAATGAGGGGGCCACGGGCATGCGCCCGGGGCCAAGGAGGGTGGTACCGCGGGAGCCGCGCAGCACGGCGCTCTCGTCCCTCCGGACGGAAACGAAGCAGTCCGCCGGAGGAAGATCGATGACGCAGTACCGCCAGGTGCCCGCCCAGGTCGACCTGCCCGCGCTCGAGCACGCCGTGCTCGATTTCTGGCGCGAGAGCAAGGTCTTCGCCAAGACCCTGGAGCAGTCCGAGGGCCGCCCCGAGTGGGTGTTCTACGAGGGTCCGCCCACCGCCAACGGAATGCCCGGCGCCCACCACATCGAGGCCCGCGTCTTCAAGGACGTCTTCCCCCGCTTCCGGACCATGCGCGGCTACCACGTGGCCCGCAAGGCCGGCTGGGACTGCCACGGCCTCCCGGTCGAACTCGCCGTCGAGAAGGAGCTCGGCTTCTCCGGCAAGAAGGACATCGAGGAATACGGCATCGCCGCGTTCAACGACAAGTGCCGCGAGTCCGTGACCCGCCACACCGACGCGTTCGCCGACCTGACGACGCGCATGGGCTACTGGGTCGACCTCGACGACGCGTACCGGACGATGGACCCCGAGTACATCGAGTCGGTCTGGTGGTCGCTCAAGCAGATCTTCGACAAGGGCCTGCTGGTCCAGGACCACCGCGTCGCCCCCTGGTGCCCGCGCTGCGGCACCGGCCTCTCGGACCACGAGCTGGCGCAGGGGTACGAGACGGTCGTCGACCCCTCCGTCTTCGTCCGCTTCCCGCTGACCTCCGGCCCGCTCGCGGGCCAGGCGTCGCTCCTGGTCTGGACGACGACCCCCTGGACCCTGGTCTCCAACACGGCCGTCGCGGCCCACCCCGAGGTCACCTACGTCGTCGCGACCGACGGCGAGGAGAAGCTCGTCGTCGCCGCGCCGCTGGTCGAGAAGGCCCTCGGCGAGGGCTGGGTGACCACGGGCGAGTCCTTCACGGGCGCCGAGATGGAGCGCTGGACGTACCAGCGCCCCTTCGAGCTCGTGGAGTTCCCGGCCGAAGCCCACTACGTGGTGAACGCGGACTACGTCACGACCGAGGACGGTACGGGTCTGGTCCACCAGTCCCCCGCCTTCGGTGAGGACGACCTCAAGGTCTGCCGCTCCTACGGCCTGCCGGTCGTGAACCCGGTCCGCCCCGACGGCACCTTCGAGGAGGACGTGCCGCTGGTCGGCGGCGTCTTCTTCAAGAAGGCCGACGAGCAGCTGACGGCCGACCTGGACGCGCGCGGTCTGCTCTTCCGCCACGTCCCGTACGAACACAGCTACCCCCACTGCTGGCGCTGCCACACGGCGCTGCTCTACTACGCGCAGCCGTCCTGGTACATCCGTACGACCGTCGTGAAGGACCGCCTTCTCGAGGAGAACGAGAAGACGAACTGGTTCCCGGACTCGGTCAAGCACGGCCGCTTCGGCGACTGGCTGAACAACAACATCGACTGGGCGCTCTCCCGCAGCCGCTACTGGGGCACCCCGCTGCCGCTGTGGCGCTGCGAGGACGACCACCTGACGTGCGTGGGCTCGCGCGCCGAGCTGACCGAGCTGACGGGCACGGACCAGTCGGAGCTCGACCCGCACCGCCCGTACATCGACGCGGTGACCTTCCCCTGCCCGAGCTGCTCGAAGACGGCGACGCGCGTGCCGGAGGTCATCGACGCCTGGTACGACTCGGGCTCGATGCCGTTCGCGCAGTGGGGCTACCCGCACAAGAACAAGGAACTCTTCGAGTCGCGCTACCCGGCGCAGTTCATCTCGGAGGCGATCGACCAGACGCGCGGGTGGTTCTACACGCTGATGGCCGTCGGCACGCTCGTCTTCGACAAGTCCTCGTACGAGAACGTGGTCTGCCTCGGCCACATCCTTGCCGAGGACGGCCGCAAGATGTCCAAGCACCTGGGCAACACCCTGGAGCCGATCCCGCTGATGGACCAGCACGGCGCGGACGCGGTGCGCTGGTTCATGGCGGCCGGCGGCTCGCCGTGGGCGGCGCGCCGGGTCGGCCACGGCACGATCCAGGAGGTGGTGCGGAAGACCCTCCTCACCTACTGGAACACGGTCGCCTTCCAGGCGCTGTACGCCCGTACGTCGGGCTGGGCGCCGAGCGCGTCGGACCCGACGCCGGCGGAGCGCTCGGTCCTGGACAAGTGGCTCCTGTCCGAGCTGAACACGCTGGTGTCCGAGACCACGCAGGCGCTGGAGTCGTACGACACGCAGCGGGCGGGCAAGCTGATCTCGTCCTTCGTGGACGACCTGTCCAACTGGTACGTGCGGCGCTCGCGCCGGCGGTTCTGGCAGGGCGACGCGGCGGCGCTGCGCACGCTCCACGACGTGATCGAGACGGTCACCCGGCTCATGGCCCCGCTCACCCCGTTCATCACGGAGCGGGTGTGGCAGGACCTGGTGGTGCCGGTGACGCCGGACGCCCCGGAGTCGGTCCACCTCTCGACGTGGCCTGAGCCGGACCTGTCGCTGGTCGACCCGGCGCTCCCGGCGCAGATGACGCTCGTCCGCCGCCTGGTGGAGCTGGGCCGGGCGACGCGGGCGGAGTCGGGCGTGAAGACCCGCCAGCCGCTCTCCCGGGCGCTGGTGGCCGCGACGGGCTTCTCGGAGCTCTCCCCGGAACTCCAGGCCCAGATCACGGAGGAGCTGAACGTCACCTCGGTGGCGTCCCTCTCCGACGTCGGCGGCTCGCTGGTCGACACCACGGCGAAGGCGAACTTCCGGGCGCTGGGCAAGCGGTTCGGGAAGGGCGTCCAGGACGTGGCGAAGGCGGTCGCGGCGGCGGACGCGGCGGCGCTGTCGCTGGCGCTGCGGAGCGGTGAGGCGACGCTGGAGGTCAACGGCGAGACGATCACGGTCGGCCCCGACGAGATCATCATCACGGAGACCCCGCGCGAGGGCTGGTCGGTCGCGTCGGACGCGGGCGCGACGGTGGCGCTGGACCTGGAGATCACTCCGGAGCTCCGCAAGGCGGGCCTGGCGCGTGACGCGATCCGTCTGATCCAGGAGGCCCGCAAGAACAGCGGCCTGGACGTGGCGGACCGGATCGCCCTGCGCTGGACGTCGGACTCCCCGGAGACGACGGAGGCGCTGACGACCCACGCGTCCCTGATCGCGGACGAGGTCCTGGCAACGGACTACGCGACGGGCCCGGCGGACACCACGTACGGCACCCCGTTCACGGACGAGGGCCTGTCCCTGACGTTCCAGCTCCGCAAGGCCTGACACCACCACGAAAATGGGGGGGCGCCCCCCCCGCGGGGGGGGGGCGTGGGATGGCGCCCCCCACAGGGGCGCCGCGCGCGCGGCCCCCCGCGCCCGCCGCCGCCGGGCGCAGCC